>JBGQHD010000413.1:0-5313 GCA_041497795.1 Planctomycetia bacterium | reverse complement strand
CGGCCGAGAGGGCGCGGCGGCCGTCCTTGCTCATGGCCACGCTGGTGACCCAACTGCTGTGTCCTTCGAGCACGCCGCTACACATGCCCAGTTCGATGTCCCACACGCGGACCGCGTCGTGGGCACAGCCGGCGACGGCGCGCCGGCCGTCGCCGCTCAGGGCCAGGCTGGTAATGGGATGGTCCATCGGGAACGTGGCCGTGCAGCGACCCGTCTCCAGGTTCCACAGGCAGATCGTCTTGGACCAATCCCCCGAGATCGCCCGGCAGCCGTCGTCGCTGATGGCCACGCTGGTCACGGGGTGCGTGTGGCGCTCGAGGATGCCCAGACACGATCCACCGGCCGCGTCCCACAGGCGGAGGGTCTTGTCGTCCGCGCCCGACAGCACGCGGCGGCCGTCGCGGGACAGGGCCACGCTGTTGACCCACTTGTCGTGCCCCTGGAGCACGGCGAGGCATTCCCCCTTGGGCAGCTCCCAGATTCGCAGCGTCCGGTCGCGCGAGCCGGAGACGGCGCGGCGGCCGTCCGTCCGGCAGGCCACGCTGGTGACGGCGTCCTCATGCCCTTCGAGCACGGCCAGGCACGTGCCGCTGACGGCGCACCACACGCGCACCGTGCCGTCGTGCGAGCCGGAGATGGCCAGCAGGCCGTCTTCGCTGCAAGCCACGGCGGTGACGGCGCCGAGGTGTCCGGAAAGGACCATCAGGCAGCGCTGCAGCTCCAGGTCCCAGAGGCGGACGGTGCCGTCGGCGGAGCCGGAGACGGCCCGGCGCGTGTCGTCACTGAGCGCCACGCAGGTGACCACCGTGGAGTGCCCTTCGAGCACCTGCAAGCAGGCGGGCGGCGCGTACTCGCGGGGGCGGTTCACCCATTCCAGCCAATGCCGCGGGGCGCGGGGCGTCTCGGCACGGAGCTGGGCCGCCCGCGACACCGGGCTGTTGCGCGGCTCGTTGTAGGCCTGCTGGAAGAACAGGTTCGGCCAACGCGCCAGGACGTGCGCCTGGCCGCGAACGAAGTGATACCAGGCGTCAAAGTCGTTGCGAGCGGTGTCGTCGTGGCCGGCCGCGCCACGTGGCCGCGTCTCTCCGAGACGCGAATGCGAGTCTCGGAGAGACTCGCCCACGTGAGGATCGTCGGCCGATGATTCCTCGACACTCCGCCGTTTCCGCAGCACGTGATACTGCCGCGCCAATTCGTGCGCGCCGACCCAGCCTAACTCGGAGACCACCAGGTCCCACTGGGTCCAGCAGGCCAGCAGGCGGTGCAGCACCGTGGACTTGTCCGGCAACTGAAGCGGCGCGTTTGCAGGTTTGCCCTCACCCCGGCCGTGGCCCGGAGGGAGAGACCGTCTTGAATCCGCCGCCAGCTTGCCTTCTGCGAAGTCGCGGACGCGGTCGTGCATGCGAAAGCGCCGCTCGCCCGCCAGGTCCAGGAGCGCCGTGTGCTCGTGCAGCGCCACCAGGATCGGCCAGGCGTCTTGCTGGTCGATCTCGAACCAGGCGGCGAGAAAGTCGGGTCCGAAGTCCGGGCCGGGGAACAGCGACAGCACGGCCAGGGCCTCCTGCTCGCGGGGCTCGAGCGCTTCCCACGAGAGATCGAACACCGTCGCGGCCCGGCGGTCGTGCTCGGCCAGCGAGGCCAGGCCGCGGCGCATCAGCTCGCCCGCATAGTCGCCCAGCGTGCTGTAACGGCGGGAACGACAGGCCGCGCCCGCGGCACGCAAGAACACCGGCAGTCGCCCGCACTGTTCGCAGATCAGCTTGGCGGACTGCGGCTGGGCGGCGACCTTCTCCGGCGCGAAGGATGCCAGCAGTCGCATGGCGTCGGCCATCGCCAAGGCGTCCACCGTGCGCGTCGGCACTTCGGGGGGGATGTTCCGCAGGTCGCGCGTGGTGATCAGTGTCACCACGCCCGGCGCGGAGACCAGCAAGGCCTCGACATGCTCGGGCCGCTGGGCATTGTCCAGCACGATCAGCGGCCGAAGCTGCCGGGCGGTCTGATGAAACTTGCTCAGGCACTCGTGGCGCGGCTGCCGTGCCGCGTCGAACGGCACGCCCCAGGCACGGAGCCAGCGGGCCGCCGTCTCGTGGGGCTGCTCGTGGTACTTGAGGAAATCGACCCATAGCACGCCGCCGGGAAACAGCTCCGGATCGGCGGCCAGCCGCTCGGCCAGCTCGGCGGCGAGGGCCGATTTGCCGATGCCCCCCTTGCCGTGGAAGCCCCAGAACACCAGTGCGGTCCCGCCAGCCGCAGCGGCGCGAATCTCGGCTTCCAGCTCGTCCAGCTCCTGCTTGCGGCCGCTGAAATGGTGCGCCCGAAAGTCCTGGTGTTCCAGCGGCCGATCATGCGGCCGGCCGGCGACCTCGCGGTGCAAGGCGGCCAGCACTTTCGTCGCCAGGTCGTCGGGCGTGTCGAAGGTTTGCACGCCGTGCGCCAACTGGACCTCCAGCAGAAAGTCGGCCAAGTCGGCGGCATCCGCCCCCGTGTCCTTGACCGCCTCGGGCCAAGGGTGCGGCGGGTCAACGCGAAAGATCAAACATGGCTTGTGGTGGTCGCGGGCCGCCCGGTATTCCAGTTCCGTCACCGAGAGCCGCTCGGTGTTGGCCTGGTCCGGCGGCCGATATCCGTAGCGATACGCGAAGATGCCGACGTAGATGTCGCAGCGCGAGACGTCGTGCTGGCAGAAAACCCAGGGCCGCTCGTCGTAGGCCGGATAGTCTTCCATGGCGCTGCAATCGAAGCCGGCCCGGCGCACTGCCTGGATGACCGCCAGGCGATGCTGCCGCAAGTCGAGGTCGGTCGAGGAGACGTACACCCGCATGCGGCACGCAGTGGAGCGCGAGGAGACGTGAGCCGCGGAAAACGGCACTTCACAAGTAACATACGCGCGCCGCCGGCTCAAGCATTCAGAAGCCCGGCTTCTCCGAAGAAGCCGGGCTTCTGCCGCGCGGCGCGTCAGGGCACGTTGGAAACGTGCCCCACGGCGTTAAACCGGCGCGTCGGGTCGGCGCGGCTCGGGCCCCAGCTCGGCTTCGAGCCTGGCCTTTTCCGCAAGCAGGTCCTGCTGCGCCTGATGGCCGCGGTGAAGCGAAACCGCCGCGTCGGCCAGGGCCAGCAGGACCAGCCACAGCACCAGCAGGAACACGCTCGCCCAGATGCCGACGTAGGTGGATGGGTAGTGCACCGGCTCGACCAGCGAACCGGCCAGCATCAGCACGGCCACGATGGCCAGCATCCCATCGGCCTGGATGCGGCGGCGAAAGCGGCGGCGGCGATAATCGTGCTCTTCCGGCGTGAGGGGGGCGCGGCGAGCCGCGCGCCAACTGCGCACCTCCAGCCCCAGCAGCACCGCGGCGACGGCCAGCACGGAGAGCGGCACGATGAGGATTTGCAGGATCGGCAAGGCAAGAAGCCCAGAATGCCAGGGTGTCACGATCGTCCTCCACGGCATCGTATCCCCGGCCCGCGGCGGACCATAGCCCTTTTCATGGTGCGGTTCTCGCCCTCGCCCTCGACGGTCGACGACGACGACGACGACGAGGACGACGAATCCTTGGCCATCCTCTTTCAGACGCCCGCTTGATCGGGCCATAATGACGGTTTACCTCCTCGCCCATCCGCACGACTCCGCCGGACGCATCGCATGCAAACCGAATCGTCGCCCGCCGCTCACGGCGGGGAAGGCACGTTCGTTCCGCCGCATCCCGGCAGCCAGAAGATGCCACGCTGGGAGGCAGGCCCGCTGCTCGACGCGCCGCGGTTCACCTGGCGAAACTGGGCGGCGATGCTCGGGCCGGGCCTGGTCGCCGGCGGCGCGGCCATCGGCGGCGGCGAATGGCTGCTGGGGCCGAAAGTCACCGCCATCTACGGCGGCGCGCTCTTGTGGCTGGTCACGATCAGCATCTTGGGCCAGGTGATCTACAACATCGAGATCAGCCGTTACACGCTGTATTCAGGCGAGCCGATTTTCACCGGCAAGTTCCGTACGCTCCCCGGCCCGCTGTTTTGGCTGTTTGCGTACCTGCTGCTGGACTTCGGCACGATCTTCCCGTACCTGGCCGCCAGTGCTGCCACGCCGGTGGCCACGTTGATCAAAGGCGGCGTGGTCCCCAACCCCGGGTCGGGCGATTGGTGGCTTGCGAGAAACCCCGACTGGTGGCTGATGAAGTCGTTGGCGATCGGGGTTTTCCTGCTGGGGATGGTGCCGCTCCTCTTCGGCGGCAAGATCTACAATTCGCTCAAGGCGCTGATGTCGTTCAAGGTATTCGTTGTGCTAGGCTTCCTGTCGCTGACGGGCCTGCTGTATTCGCACAGCTCGACGTGGACGGAGATCGTCGGCGGCTTCTTCCGCTTCGGCACGGTGCCGATCAGCCGCGGCGTGGAGTTGGAAGAGCCGGCCAGCGTGGCCAAGAAGGACGTGGCCGATGTCCCGGCGAAAGCGACGGCGGCGGCGGTGCCCACAAGCCAGTCCGCGCCGAAACCGGGCGAGGTGGACAACGTCTTCGTCGCCCTCTGGGAGGGGCGGCCGTTGCGCGGCGCGCTAGACTTTTCCCTGATCGCCTACATCGCAGCCTTGGCCGCCATCGCCGGCAACGGCGGGCTGACCAACACGCCGCTGAGCAACTACACCCGCGACCAGGGCTGGGGCATGGGCCATCACGTCGGGGCCATCCCCAGCCTGATCGGCGGCCGCAATATCGAGCTCTCGCACGTTGGCTGCGTGTTCGATCCCAACGCGGAGAACCTGCCCCGCTGGCGGCGCTGGTACCGCCACGTGGTGCGCGATCAACTCGCGGTCTGGATGCCGGCCTGCTTCATCGGCATCGCACTGCCCAGCATGCTGTCGGTCGAGTTCCTGCCGCGCGGCTTTCGCGTGGACAACGAGTGGGCCACCTCGGTGATGACGGCCGGCAAGGTCCAGGAGCGGGTGGCCGGCGCCTCCGGCGCGACGATGGGCTCGGTCTTTTGGTTCATGATCATCTTCTGCGGCTTCCTCGTGCTGGCCCCCAGCGTGGCCGCCACGGCCGACGGCTTCATTCGCCGCTGGGTCGATGTCTTCTGGACCTCCAGCGGTCGGCTGCGGCAGTTGGAGCCCGGCAAGATCAAGAAGGTGTACTTCTACGTGCTCTTGGGCTTTTCCGTGTTCGGCCTGACCATGCTGTCGATCAATACGCCCGACGGCCTCATCAAATACTCCACGATGTTCTACAACATCGCGCTGGGCATCAGTTGCTGGCACACGCTGGTGCTGAACAGCGTGCTCTTGCCCAAGCCGCTTCGGCCCGGTTGGTTCGTGCGGATCACGCTGGGCCT
>JBGQHD010000412.1:0-5362 GCA_041497795.1 Planctomycetia bacterium | reverse complement strand
GCATGGCGTCAACCCCCGTGCCCCGCGCAAGCCTGCCTATTTTGTCAGCAGACCGCGTGCCATCAAAGGTCGATGTAGATCCAGCTCCGCTGGAGCGTGTGGAGCAAGAAGCAAACGACCGACAGGATGGCGTTCCAGCAACCCAAGCGATGCGTCCACGGACACGCAGTGCGAGGCGGCGGCGCAAAGAGCAGCACCAGTGCCAAGACGCCAAAGCCGTAGTGCAGGACAGCGAGGACAATGACGCCGATTTCAAAGAGAAGTCCGCCGTCAAAGAAAATGCCGATCGCAAAGAGGATCAAGAGCAGCATCGTGGAAACCGCGAGGGCTACCACTGGATAGAACGCCAATCCCTCGCCGAAGCTGAGCCGTGTTGGGCGGCCTGCAACGGCGCGCTGTAGCCGGAACAGGCAAGCGGCCGCGAGAACTCCGCCCACCAAGAAGCCCCACAGCAGCCACTCGATGTCGGTCGCTCGTCGCCACCGATGGTCGAGCAGGTTTTCCGCTCGCTGCTGCTGGGCGGCGACTGCGAAACCGGCACACCACCCGCCGACGAGCACGAAGGCATCACGCAGCGTGAATTGCCGCCACGGCTCGATGGCAGCGTCTATCGGTTCGGTCATCGTGGACATCGATGGTTCCTTTGTGTTCCTTGATGTCAGTCCAACGGCGTCTCAATTCCCCAGCGGCTTTTCCGCTGGCGGCCGTGGCGGCGGGACTTCCGCGGGACGGGCCGGTCGCTGGTGAGGCGCGTCGAGCCTCAGGGTGCGGACCTCTCCCTCGTGGCCGACCTCCAGTTCCGTGGGGCCCGCCGCGCTATTGAGCAGCCGCAGAAAGTCGTCGCTGGACTCAACCTGGTGGCCGGCGACCCCGTACACTCGGTCGTTCACGTGCAGGTCGGCCCGCGCGGCCGGCGAGGCGGGCACGACCCGTGTCAGGATCATCGTGCCTGGCTCCGCGTCGTCCACGCGCCAGGCGATGCCGATCCGCACCCGCTCGCCATCGAGCTGAAGGGGCACATCCAGCGGTTTTGGCTCGCCGGGGCGCTCCAGTG
Organism: Planctomycetia bacterium; assembly: GCA_041497795.1. Classification (GTDB taxonomy): domain Bacteria; phylum Planctomycetota; class Planctomycetia; order Pirellulales; family S012-138; genus JBGQHD01. The sequence goes on along the minus strand of JBGQHD010000412.1, from coordinate 4,308 downwards.
TGAACGTGCAGGACTTGTCGATCGCGAGAATCTGCGATTGGAACTCCGCGTCGTCTTTCACGTCGCGGCCGTCGAGCTTCACGATGCGGTCGCTTGGCTTGACGCCGGCGCGGGCGGCCGCCGAGGCCGCGGCCACGTCGCTGACGAGGATGCCCAGCTCGTCCCTTTTTCGCAGCTGCCAGGCGATCCCCAGCCGGGCCGGCAAGGGGGGCGACGGCTGCTCGGTCTCCTGCTGCGCCGCCACGGTCTCCCGGCGCGAGGCGTCGCGGAAGCCCGGCGCGCTCGGTCGATTCGCCAGCTCGGTCACCAGGCGAAAGCACAGCCGCGTGACCGCCTGCATGCCGTCGACGTTGAGCTTGTCGGCATCGTCGCTCGGACGGTGGTAATCGGCGTGCAGCCCGGTGTGCAGCATCAGGTAGGGAATGCCGCGGGCGAAGAACGGATGATGATCGCTGTTGGCCTTGATCTCCCACGTGAAGATGAGCCGCAGGTCCAGCCCGTGGTTCTGCCGCGTGACGAGCTCCGGCCAGCCGGCGGCGGTGCGGATGCCGGAGACCTCGAGCTGCCGCTCGCGCAGCCGGCCGATCATGTCCATGTTGACGAGTGCCCGCACGCGGTCGAGGGAGAGGGTCGGCTCGGCGATCCAATGTTTCGAGCCGAGCAGGCCCTTCTCTTCGGCGTCCCAAAACGCGAGCAGCAGCGTTCGCTTGGGCCGCGGCTCGAGCTGAGCGAGGGCCTCGATGATTTCCAGCAGTCCCGCGGTGCCGCTGGCGTTGTCGTCGGCGCCGTTGTGGATGTAGCCGATCGGCCCGCGGCTGTTGTTGGCCGCGCCGTAGCCGACGTGATCGTAGTGGGCGCTGACGACGATGACTTCCTGCTTGAGCTGGGCGTCGCTTCCCTCGATCAGGGCCAGGACATTGCGATAGCCGTCGCCGAACGCCTGGTAATAGCCGCCGCCGCTGCCGCCGCCCGCCAGGCCGTGCCGGCGCAGCTCCTGGCCGAGATAGACGCCGGCCGCGCGGCCGCCGCGGCTGCCGGCCTCGCGGCCTTCGAAGGTGTCGTCGGCCAAATAGGCGGCGTGCTTCCGCAGATCGCCGCTCTGGATCGACTCGAAGGCCGCGGCGAACGAGCGGTTTTCGGCCGCCGTGTCCGCGTAACCCGCGTGGGCCAGCCGTGCCGCCAGCGCAAAAGCCGCCAGGTACGCGGCGATGCGCCACGCGACCTGGACCGCGGCGGTGACGAGCAGACTCGATCTTTTCACTGCTGCCATTCTCGTCTCTTAACGCCGGTCATCAGTCAGTCCGCCGTGCCCAACGCGCCAGCGGCCGTCGCTCCGCGGCAGCGTGTCGCGGTCAGGCAAAAATACGTCGCTGGCAGCAGTTGCGACGTTGGCCGGCCAGATCGGCGTTGGCGCCCAATGCTCGGTGCGTGGGTTGCGCCGCCCGCCCAGCCGTCAAAACCGGCGCATCAGGTCCAAGATGATCGGGCCGCAGCACGGCCCTCAGCGGGTAAGCGAGCGGATGCGGTGCGTCCGCCCGCGGAGTACAGTACAATCCCCAACCGGACTGGGCGATCCTGCTCTTGCTGATCCATAACTCGACGACACTGCGACAGCCATGAACGCGTTCTCCGAGAACCCCTACGCCTCGCCCTCGGTGCTCCTGGAGCAAGAGCCGCCTGCGCCGCCGATAGGTCTGTTGAGGGCTTGTTTCGAAGCGACGGCGCTTGTGGTTTCTGCGCCCCTCATCGCATGGACTGCGTTGACGTGCGCCGAGGCGCTGGCGGAAGCTCTCTTCTTTCCGCGAGGCTCATTGAGTATTGCCGGCCGGACCATCGGCGACCGGGAACGGTTGCTCGTCTACGTGGACGCGCTCGTGGCCCTGACGTTTGGCATCTTGGCCGTCGTGGCGCAGTTGTGGGCGGACCTGCCGCTGAACGAGCGGGACTCGAAATGGAAATAGAAGGCCAAATGTTGGCTCGTGGTTAGGGTAGAGAACAAGGCAGACGACCCGCAGATTCCCGCATCGGAATGGCGCCAACCAACCAAGCGCGACTCTCGGCGATTCCAGCTCTGCTACGGCCCCGATCCGCTTGCTGACGACATCTGGGGTCGGGTTCAAGACCGCCGACGAACTAGCCCAGAAGCTCGGCCTTGATCCGACCTCGCCGCACCGCGCCAGGGCGGCGGCCGCCTACACGCTTCAGCGCTCACGACCAGGGACGCTGCGGGTTCCTGAGGCGGGGGTCGTGTCCCCAGTCGATGCAGCTTGTCGGGATCGATCGCCGGATCGTGGAGGCGGCCGGGCAGTGGCTCTGGGGCTCCACGCCGATTGATTCCCGCCTGCCACTGCACTAGAACTAGACTGATAGCCGTCACCTGGGCAAGTTGCCCGCTCGATGCCTTCCCAACTCGCACGCGGGGTCTTCGTCACATGGCCAGCGACTTTTACAATCCAAAGAAGCAGGTTCCGTCCGCCCAAAGCGGCTACGATCAACTCGTACAGCGCTGGGGAACGCCGCAAGGCGCCGCGCCACCCTCCGCGCCCGCGCATGGCGAGAGATCGTCAGGCTCGCGCAAAATGATCGTGCTGGGCATCGGGGCCGCAGTAATCTTGGCCGCCGTGGCGCTCTTAGTCGCGTCTTGGCGAACGACCTTGGAGACCGAGTCCCACGACGCTGCAAAAGTCCAAGCCACGGGAAAGGCAGAGTTCAGGGCGCCGGCGGAATCAGCACCGCGATCGACACCGCCATCGTCAGCCGACGCTTCCCTCTTTCTGGACGACATCAAGCGCACGGAAGATCCGTCACGTCCCGACCCCGGCAAGAAGCCCGTCGATCAAGGCAAACAGCAATCGCTCGAGTCCCAGGCGTCCAAGGACCTTGCCACCTCGACTCCGAAAAACGGGCGCCCGGGCGACCTAAAGCGTGATGGCGCGTTCGGTTTTCCTCAAGGTGAAGCCAAGGTCCTCTGCGACACGGAGGACCTACGCCTGTCAGCCTGGAACGACGCCGAGCACCTATATGTGCAGGCAATCGTATGGAAGGACGGTGATGACACGCTGGGCGAGACGGGCGATGGCCGAAAGATCGGCGACACGTCGGCCCTTTGTCTCGACGTGGACGCGGATCAAAAGCGGACCCCCAAGGTCGATCGCGACTACGCCCTGAACCCATGGCCGCATATGCCCGGGCTCCATTACCAGGTGGTGCTCTCGGCGAACGGTTGGACGGGGCTGCTGAGCGATTCGAAGGGGCGTGGCGCCATCCGCTACGTGTCGTCCGAGGGCCGCAAGGTGCGGGTCGACAGCTTCGTGGTCCCTCTGGCGGAGATCGGCAAGAAGCCGGGCGAAAATCTGCGGCTAGCCTTCTGGGGCGAGTCGGCAAAGCCGAAACTGCTTGTGAACTCCGTGGGCTACGAGAATCAGGGGCAGTATTACTCGTATGCGTTGCCGCACGAGAAATACCACGAGCTAACCTTGGCGGACCGCGCCGCGGCGCTGGACCTGAAAGCGGTGCCGGAAGGACGCGACGAGGCGCGCACGCTGCCCAAGAAGGAGGCCAAGGCGATGCCGCGCGTTGGCGCGCTGGCGCCAGAGGTGTCGGCGAAGGAATGGATCAACCGCGACAAGCCGCCGAGCCTGACCGACCTGCGCGATCAGGTCGTGTTGGTCGAGTTCTGGGCGACTTGGTGCGGACCGTGCGTCAAGGGCATCCCGCATCTCAACGGGCTGCACGAGAAATACGGGCCCCAGGGTTTGTGCATCCTCAGTTTTACTGACCAAAGCAAGAAGGCGATCGAAGAATTCATAGAGAAGACGCCCATCAAATACACCGTAGGCACCGGCAGCGACCTAGCGGATGTGTACGGCGTGACTGCGATCCCGCAAGGCTTCTTGATCGGCAAAGACGGAAAGGTGCTTTGGAGCGGCCATCCGTCCGACGAGGAGCTAGAGAAGGCGATCCAGCGCGCCCTTGAGAAGAAATGAGGGCGGCGTTTAGTGGGGGAATTTGGCCGCGTTGGGGCGGATGCTGGCGACCGGCACATGCGCCGCCGTCGGACTGGCTCTTCTTTCGCCCACACGTTGGAAACGCGCTAGCCAGGGCCGTAGTGCGGGAGGCCCAGGATGGCGGCCTTGCTGTTTCTAGCGGGTCTGCACGGCAGTTCTTTGGACAACCGACAAGCCGTGTGCTAAGTTGCCCGCTGGTCACGATCCGTTGACCTTGGCTGGCCTCGTCGATCCCCTCTTTCCGGTCGCGTCACCGGACCGTCGAGCCATTCCGCGTGTTCTTCGAGTGCAGGAGCATCCT
>JBGQHD010000411.1:0-5378 GCA_041497795.1 Planctomycetia bacterium | reverse complement strand
GGCCCGAGCTGATGCGGCCGCACCTGGAGGAGCTTTCCGGCATCGCCAGCGCCTATATCAGTTGCCACCCGAATGCCGGCCTGCCGAACGAGATGGGCCAGTACGACCTGGGCCCGGGGCGGATGGCCGAGCTGATCGGCGAATTCGCCGCCAACGGCTGGGTGAACATCGTCGGCGGATGCTGCGGCACCACGCCGGCGCACATTCGCGCGATTGCCCAGGTCATCGAGGGGCGTAAGCCGCACCAGCGCACTGGCATAGCCAGTGGCACACACGCGGATGCTGAGAACGGCTCTCCTGTGCGTGCCAGCGGCTCTGCCACTCGGGGTGCCACTGGCTCTGCCAGTGCCGAAGCGAATGACGGTGCGAAGCCGGCCGAGCATTGGCTGCGGCTCTCCGGCACGCAGCCGCTGGTGCAGCGACCCGACAGCAACTTCCTGATGATCGGTGAGCGGACGAACGTCACCGGCTCGAAGATGTTCGCCCGGCTGATCCGCGGCGAGCAGTTCGAGGAGGCCGTCGAAGTGGCCCGCCAGCAGGTCGAAGGCGGGGCCAACGTCATCGACGTGAACATGGACGACGCCCTGCTCGACGGCGTGGAGGCCATGACCCGCTTCCTCCGCCTCATCGGCGGCGAGCCGGACATCTCCCGCGTGCCGGTGATGGTCGACAGCTCGAGGTGGGAAATCCTCGAGGCCGGCCTGAAGTGCCTGCAAGGCAAGGGGATCGTCAACTCCATCAGCCTCAAGGAGGGCGAGGAGGAGTTCCTGCACAAGGCCCGGCTCATCCGCCGCTACGGGGCGGCCGCGGTCGTGATGGCCTTCGACGAGACCGGCCAGGCGGTGACCGTCGAGCACAAGCTGGCCATTGCTCACCGGGCTTTCAAGCTGCTTACGGAAGAGGTCGGCTTTCCGCCGGAAGACATCATATTCGACCCCAACATCCTCACCGTCGGCACGGGCATCGAGGAGCACAACGATTTCGCCCTGGCGTTCATCGCGGCCACGCGGCGGATCAAGCGCGAGTTGCCCGGCGCCAAGGTCTCCGGCGGCATCAGCAATATCTCGTTCAGCTTCCGCGGCAACGACGTGGTCCGCGAGGCCATGCACGCGGCCTTTTTGTACCACGCGATCCGCGCCGGGCTGGACATGGGCATCGTCAACGCCGGCCAGCTCGCCGTCTACGAAGACATCCCCAAGGACCTGCTGGAGCGCGTCGAGGACGTGCTGCTCAACCGCCGTCCCGACGCCACCGAGCGAATGATCCAGTTCGCCGAAACGGTCAAGCGCGGCGGCGCGGTCGAAGTCGAGGACGAAGCCTGGCGCTCCGGCACGGTCGAAGAACGGCTGAAGCACGCCCTCATGCACGGCGTCGTCAAGCACATCGATGAGGACACCGAAGAAGCGCGGCAGAAGTACCCGACCTGCTTGAACATCATCGAAGGCCCGCTGATGGCCGGCATGCAGGTGGTCGGCGACCTGTTCGGCGCGGGCAAGATGTTTCTCCCGCAGGTGGTCAAGAGTGCCCGCGTGATGAAAAAGTCCGTGGCCTATCTCACGCCGTTCATGGAGGTCGAAAAAGCACAGGCCGGCAGCGGGGCCCGTGGCCGCATGGTCATCGCCACCGTCAAAGGAGACGTGCACGACATCGGCAAGAACATCGTCGGCGTGGTGCTGGGCTGCAACAACTACGAAGTCATCGACCTGGGCGTGATGGTCGCCTGCGAGAAGATCCTCGACACGGCCATCGAGAAGGGGGCCGATATCGTCGGCCTCTCCGGGCTGATCACGCCGAGCCTGGATGAGATGGTGCACGTGGCCCGCGAGATGACCCGCCGCGGCTTCACCGTGCCGCTGCTCATCGGCGGGGCCACCACTAGCGCCAAACACACGGCGGTGAAGATCGCCCCCGCGTATCAACACACCACGGTGCACGTGCTCGACGCCTCCCGCTGCGTGGGCGTGGTCGAGAGCCTGATGAGCAAAGACCTCCGCCCAAACTTCGAGGAGCGCAACCGCGTCGAGCAGCGCAAAGCAACCGAGGCCTACCAGCGACAGCAGGAGAGGAAGCTGATCCCCTACGCCGAGGCGGTGAAGCACCCCTTCGTTACCGACTGGGCCACCGTGCGGATCGACACGCCGGCGTTCCTCGGCACGCGCGTGCTGAGCGATCGTGGCACACGCGGCTCGCGTGTGCAAGGACCGGCACGCGAGCCGCGTGCCCCACGTGAAGAGTCGCTCCGCCTCAACGACCTGGTCCCCTACATCGACTGGTCCCCCTTCTTCCAAGCCTGGGAGCTGCACGGCAAGTACCCCAAGATCTTCCAGGACGAGAAGGTCGGCCCGGAAGCCAAGCGGCTGTTCGACGACGCGCAAGAGCTGCTGAAAGAGATCATCGACCGCAAGCTGCTCACCGCCCGCGGCGTGTACGGCTTCTGGCCCGCCAACTCGCTGGGCGACGATATCGTCGTCTACACCGATGAATCGCGCACCAGCGAGCTGTGCCGGTTCCACACGCTGCGGCAGCAATGGGAGCGCAAGGGCAAGACGGAGTATTACGCCCTGGCCGACTTCATCGCCCCCGTAGCGAGCGGCCGCAAAGACTATCTCGGCGCCTTCGCCCTCACGACCGGCCTCGGCGCGAAGGAGCTAGCCGCGCAATACGAAGCCGAGCACGACGATTACCGCAGCATCACGGCCAAAGCCCTGGCCGACCGCCTGGCCGAGGCCTTCGCCGAGTATCTGCACCGCCAAGCCCGCATCAACTGGGGCTTCGGCCGCGAAGAGAAACTCACCAGCGACGAACTGATCGCCGAGAAATACCGCGGCATCCGCCCGGCACCCGGCTACCCCGCCTGCCCCGACCACACGGAAAAGCCCACGCTCTTCCGCCTGCTAGACGCCGAAGCGGCCACCGGCATCCAGCTCACCGAGACCTTCGCCATGGACCCGGCCGCCAGCGTCTGCGGCTGGTACTTCGCCCACCCCGAGGCGCGGTACTTCTCCGTGGACCGCGTCACGCGGGAACAGGTGGAATCGTACGCACGGCGGAAGGGGATAAGCGTGGCCGAAGCGGAGCGGTGGCTGTCGCCGAATTTGGGGTATGAGCCCCCATAGACCTCCAGTCGCCGAAGGGCATTACCCAAGCTAGAATCAGGGCATTGCTGGTCAGGTGCAGAGATGCTTAGCGAATTCCACATCCAGAACTTCAAGGCGCTGCGCGACGTCGCATTGAGGCTGACGCCGATTCACGTGTTTATCGGCCCGAACGATTCGGGCAAGACTAGCATCCTGCAAGCGATCGGCGCATTGAGCCGCAGCGTCGATGTCGAATTGTCTAAGGCCTTTGTGGGTAGATGGCAGGATGCGCAATTGGTTTGGCAGGGAAAGGCTGATCTCCAAGTCACTCTCGGCGCAGAGATTCAGCTTGACGACCACCAACTAGCGTACTCGCTGTCCTGCGGTTTTCAGGGTCGAAATGCCTTTCGCCTCGAGGAGCGAATTGACATTGATGGCAAGCGACAGGAATTCACCGGCCGCGCCCCGTCTACGCAAGTCCAATCGGACGTTGTCCAAGGAGTCACAGGCCAAACGACGCCATCGAGACAAGCGGCAGAGCTCGTCCATAGCTCGCTGACGGGGTGCCACACCTATCGGTGGGATCCAAGCATGCTTGCACTGCCGGTCGCGCCCGATTCAAGTCGGCGATTTCGAATGGAATATACGGGTTTTGGGTTGGCCATGTGTTTGGACGACATCATAGGACACGACCGGGCACGCTTCGGCGAATTGGAACAGCGCTTTCGGCAGGTCTTTCCCCACGTGAACTCAATCCGCCTGGAGCAGCAGCCCGCGTTTCGATGGCACACAAACGACGCGACTCAGGTCCCGCGATTGGGTGACGCCGACGGCAAGGGCGTCTTTCTCACGTTTGCCGACGGCGGCGCGCCGGTTCCAGCGTCGCAACTCTCGGACGGCACCTTACTGGTTTTGGCATATCTCGCCATTCTTTATCTGCCGAAGCCGCCTCGTTTCCTTTTGGTGGAAGAGCCCGAGAACGGGATCCACCCAGAGTTGCTTCGCAAGGTTGTCGCTACCTTGAGAGACCTGGTGGACCAAAGCAAACAGACTCAGGTGCTGCTCACGACGCATTCGCCGTACGTCGTCGATCTGTTCAAGCCCGAGGAGGTGACGCTCTGCCGCAAAGAGCAAGACGGTTCCGTCTCGGTGCGACGCTTGTCCGAAAGCGAAACGGTCCGCGAGCAAGTCGATATCTTCACGCTGGGTGAGATTTGGACCGCCGAGGGGGACGAGGCCTTGGTCAACGATGGAGAGCCGACGAAGGCGGCCAAACCATGAAGGTACTGCTCGTCGGCGAGGGCGCGCATGAGCGGTCAGGCGCACTTGAGGCATTCGTGCGTCGCCTCGCCAAGACGCCGGTCGAATGTGATTCGGCGCCCGTCAGCCGCGACGACATCCACACGCATCGGGGCAAAGGGCAAGGCTTTTTCAAGCGTGCCGTGCGCTGGCTCTTGGAAGGTCGCAAGCGTGGGTATGAAGCGGTCGTGATGGTCATCGACGAAGATGGGCGCCCCGAGAGGATCGACGAGGTTGATCGCGCTCAGGCCGAAACGTCGATTACCGATCTCCCGCGCGCTTTGGGCGTCGCCGTGCGCACCTTTGACGCTTGGATGCTGGCCGATGAACAGGCGTTGACGAAAGTGCTGGGGCAGAACGTGTCACGCCAGCCAAGCCCGGAATCGATCAAAGATCCTAAACAGTTCTGCAAGGCTCTTCGTGACGCCGCCGGGGCGGATATCGCCCCACGCGAGATGTACGCGGCAGTCGCACAATCCGCCGACTTGCCCACGCTCCGCGAACGGTGCCCCAAGGGATTCGCCCCCTTCGCGAGCCGCGTCGAAGGCCTATGACCGAGCCAAGTCTGCCTCGATTGTCCCGCTAGCGACGAGTTATCCGATGACCGACCCCTTGACCCGCGATCGCGAATTCCTGATCCACTCCCTCCACAGCCGCGCTGCGCAAGAGAAGGCCCGCATCTGGACGCGCGGCCGCGGGGCAGTGCTCTACGACCAGGACGGCAACGAGGTGCTCGACGCCCTGGCTGGGCTGTGGAATGTCGTGTTGGGGCACGGCCGGGCGGAGCTGGCCGAGGCAGCCTCGCGGCAGATGAAGGAGCTGGCCTACGCCACGGGCTACGCCGGCAACAGCAACCCGCGGGCCATCGAGCTGGGCGAGGCGATCGCCGCCGTCTGCTATCCGAGCATCCGGCGGTTCTTCTTCACCAGCGGTGGGGCGGAGGCCAATGAATCGGCCTTCAAGACGGCGCGGTATTTTTGGAAGTTGAACGGCCGGCCGGAG
>JBGQHD010000410.1:0-5385 GCA_041497795.1 Planctomycetia bacterium | reverse complement strand
CCCCGACGGTGTCCTGACTGGCCAGCTACACTCTCGCGAGCGGAGACGCCAGGCCCCCGTCGGGCTCGTCCCGACGGAGACGTGACTCGTCAGCAGGAAAAATCCCAGCGGCAATTGACGGCGGCTCCGAGCAGCGTGTGTTCGAGATTCATGCCGCTTAGCCGTCAAGTCATGGGTCCGTCGGGACGAGCCCGACGGGGACGCCGCCGCCGCCGGTTATTGCAGTAGCCGCCCAGTCGTGACACCGTCGGGGCGAGCCCGACGGAGCATACTCGGTTCCCGTCGCTTCATCTGGCCGCCTGCGACTCTGTTATGACAAAGTGACCTGTCACCCGGTCACCCTGTCACCACTCCCGCGGCGGGCGCCCCGGCGGCCGCTCATCGGTTCCTGCGTCAATCAAAACCATCTTCTTCTCCCCGGCGCCCACCTCGACGAACTTCTCGAACACCGTTACGCCGTCGCGCGTGGCGTGGACCCACAGCCGGCCGGGCTGCACGGTGAACGACTGCGTCTTCCCTTCGACCCCGTCGGCATAGGTGTACGGCTCCGGACCGACTCGCCGTACTGTGAGCCGCAGCCGACCGTCCTTCACCTGAACGTCGAGCACGCCCACGTCGGCGGCCCTCGAGTGCCCTTCGTCGGCCGGCGCTCCGCCCCGCGGCGGGAACGGCGGCAGGTCGTAGTAGTACGCCACCAGCAAATCGCCGAAGACGATCAAAAAGCCGAGCACCGTCGCCACGGCCCGCCAGATGCTCCGCCGCGGCGGCTGCGGCGTGGCCGCGGCGGGCCCCTCGCGCGGCCCCTGGGCGATCTCGCCGTGCAATTGCAGCTCGGCCAAGCGCTGCACCAGCAGCTCGGCGACTTCGGCCGCCGACTGGTACCGCTCGCCGGGCATCTTGGCGTGCAGCTTGCCGATGATCTCGCACAGCCACGGCGGGATGTCGCGGTTCATCTCCCGGATGTCGCGCGGCGGGTCCTCGACGACGTGCTTCAAGATCGCCAGCGAGCCCGTCTCGCCAAACGGCGGCCGGCCCGTGCACAGCATGTAGAGCACGGTCCCCAGGCTGAAGAGATCGGCCCGCTGATCGACCTCGTCGGCCAGCGCCTGCTCGGGGGCCATGTAGGTCGGCGCGGCGGCGGCCAGGCTCACTTGCCGGGGGCCGGCGTCGCTCAGGGCGGCCGACAGACCGAAGTCGGTGATCGTCACCCGCTCGACGCCCTGGGCCAAGAGGATGTTGCCCGGCTTGATCGCGCGGTGCAGCACGCCCTGACGATGGGCGGCCGCCAGGCCGGCCGCGATCTGGTGGCCGATGCGGAGAATCTGCTTCAGCTCCAGCGGCCCGGTCTCGGCCAGTTTGTGTTGCAGCGACGGCCCGGCGACGTACTCCATCACCAGGTAGGGAATCGGCTGCTCGTGGGCGGCGTAGATGGCGATCACGTTCTCGTGCTGGATCGCGGCAGCCGCTCGGACCTCGTCGAGGAACCGCCGGCGCGTGGTCACGTTGGCGGCCAGGGCGGGCGCGAGCACCTTGATGGCCACCACGCGGTGCAGTCTCTCGTCCAGCGCCCGCAGCACGATGCCGACGCTCCCCTGCCCGAGAAACTCCAAAATCTCATACTCGCCCAGCCGGCCCAGCGAGCCGCCCTTCGACGAGGGCGCCAGGAACGAGAGATCGAGGCCGCCGGCGATCTCCGCGCCGCCGAGGCCCTGGGCAATCTGTGCCGGGCGACATGCTCCATTCCCGCCGGACGCGCCGGCCTGAGTCGGTGGAGCAGGGATTGCGCCCCGCTCGCTGACCGTCCTTTCGATGCCCGCCCTTTCGCCGCCCGGCTGCTCGCGGGCGCGGATCAGCGCCTCGACCCACGCGCGCAGCGCCGCGTCGTCGCCGCAAGCCTGATCGAGCCACGCCGCCCGCGCCGCCGGATCGAGCGGCAGCGCCGAGGCCACGATCAATTCCACGCGCTCCCGATCCGCCGCCATGCCCACGCTCCTGGAAGTTGGCCGATCCGTCCAACGTACAACCGCCGCAAGCAAACTCCAAGGGCCAGGTAGGTGCCGCCTGCCGGGCGGCACCGGACCTGCCACGGTTGTCCGCGCACCCTGTCCCGCTCGGCTCGCGGGACCTACTGGAATCCCCCGAACCTTCCGCCCGTCTCCCGCATCTAAGAAAACGGCACAACCCTTGCCACACACCAGCCGTGGCACCGTGCTTCCCGGATGGTAGGTAGCCGAAGTCGCCAGACTTCGGGGCCCTGAACTCTGGCGAGTTCAGCTACTTGCCGATTTCCGCTACCTGCCGATTTCCGCGGAACAGATCACTCGCCGTGGCACCATGGCACACTAGCCGTGGCACCGTGCCTCCCCCGGATGGTAAAATGAGATGTGGTAGGCGTTCGGCCGGTTGCCCTCCCGTCGGACGGGTTGGGCGCCGCCCCACGGGCATCTCACTTTTCCTCGTCATAAGGAGACCTTTACTCAGTGTACGAACTGCAGCGCGCGGATAGCGTGGCCCACGAAGCAGCCGTTTTGGTGGGCGTTCTTCTTCCCGACACTCAGGCGAACCACACGCCGGCCGGCCACATCTTGGGGGGCCTCGAAGACCCGCTGGATGAGCTGGCCGGGCTGGCCACTTCGGCCGGGGCCCGCGTGGTGGGCCGCCTGACCCAGCGACGGGAGGCGCCGGACAAAACCACCTATCTCGGCAAGGGAAAGGTCGAAGAGCTGCGGCTGCTGACCGAGGGCGAGGAGGCCGACGTCGTCATCTTCGACAACAACCTCTCGGCCGCCCAGACGCGCAACCTGGAAACAGCCCTCTCGGTCAAAGTGCTCGACCGCACGGAGCTGATCCTCGACATCTTCGCCACCGGGGCCAAAACGCACGAAGCCCGGCTGGCGGTCGAGCTGGCCCAGCTTCAGTATTCCCTCCCGCGGCTGAAGCGGATGTGGACGCACCTCTCGCGCATCAAGATGGGCATCGGCATGCGCGGGCCGGGCGAAAAGCAGCTCGAAGTGGACCGCCGGCTGGTCGAGAAGCGGATCCACGACCTGGCCGAGCAGCTCCACGAGATCGAGCGCCGCAAGGAGCGGCTCGTCGCCTCGCGGCACGACCACATGACGGTCTCGCTCGTCGGCTACACCAACGCCGGCAAGAGCACGCTGATGAACGCCCTGACCGGCGCCGGCGTCGTGGCCCGCGACAAGCTGTTCTCGACGCTCGACACGCGCACCCGCCGCTGGCAGTTGCCCGGCTGGGGCCCGGTGCTGCTCTCCGACACGGTCGGCTTCATCCGCCAGCTTCCGCACAGCCTGGTGGCCAGCTTCAAAGCCACGCTGGAGGAAGCCCGGCAGGCCGACCTGCTCTTGCACGTGGCCGACGCCAGCAACCCGGCCGCCACCGACCAGATCCGCGCCGTCTACGACGTGCTGGAAGAGCTAGGCATCCAGCAGAAAGACACGCTGCTGGTGCTCAACAAGATCGACGCCTTCAAAACCCGAGCCCAGCAGGCGGGCCAGATCGATGTCGCCGCCCTGCCGTCGCGCGTACACGTCGAGCACCTGCTGAACCTCTACCCCAACGCGGTAGCGATCAGCGCCCGCAGCGGCGAAGGCCTGGACGAGCTGTCGAGAGTCGTCGGCCGGCTCCTGAGCCAGAGCTTCCTGGAGCTGGACGTAGAAACCGGCGCCGACAACGGCCGCCTACTAGCCTACATGGCCGCCCACGGCGAAGTGCTCAACCGCGAATACACCGACGGCCGAGTGAAAGTCCACTGCCGGCTGCCGAAGCAGTACGCGGTGCAGATCAATGGGGAGGGGACGGTGGTGCGGCCGCATGCGAATGGACAAGGCGTGACAACGCAGCCCGAGCAAGTGACGTGACGGCGCACGAAGTTCAATCCCTGTTCTTCCCTTCCTTTCTCTCCAGCGATTTGCATACCTTCGCGTTGCCTGATATCCTTCGTACCAGTCTTCTCATCGGTTCCCACAGCAGGATGGAATCCCATGCGAACTACATTTCTGATGATGGTGTTCCTTTGTATTCTCACGAGCATCGGGCCGTTGAGCGCCCGTGAGTGGACGTACGACAACGGGAAATCGCGAGTGGAGGGAGAGTTTGTTGCCGTGCGCAAGGACAAAGTCGTGCTTGAAAAGCCCGACGGGACATTCCTCTCCATATCACTGGAAAAGCTGAGCGCGGCAGACCAGGCGTATGTGCGGTCGCAAACCACCGGTAAATCCACCAAGCCTACGGAGCCTACGGAGAAAGGGGCGGATGACGCGCCGGGCCTAGTGAAAAGCTTTCACGGTCTAACGCGAACACGGTCACTTGCTTTTTCGCCGCAGGGAGGTTTGCTGGCCGTCGGCGACATCAATTTGCCGTTGTCGTTGTTCGACTTGAAAACTTCCCGTCGGCTCGGTCAGCTCGAAGAGTCAAAGGGCCTCGGGGAAGTCACTTCTTGCACGTTCGCGCCCGACGGCGCCAAGTTGCTCGCTGGCGGTACAAAGGGCGACATTCACGTCTACGCAGTCTCGAAAGAAGGCCGACTCAAATACCTGGACAGATTTGTCGGGCACTCAGAGGAAATCCACTGCATTGCCGTCTCCAGGGACGGCCGATTCGCGGTTTCCGGAGGCGCCGACAAACGACTTCGGTATTGGCAGATCGAGGGTGCCAAAGAAGTGCGCGCGTTCGAGGGCTTCGCACACGGTGTGAAGGCATGCTTTATTTCGGACGACGGACGCTCGGCAATGGGGTACGACGGCAGCACGGTCCTGATCATCAACTTGGCGAAGCGAGAGGTCACTCGAACGATAGAACCGACCGACTCTGAGGACGTGCCGAGCACACCTGGGGCCAGTGGGGCGCCATTCGCCGCGTTCTCCCCGGATGGCAGCCTTCTCGCGGCGGCCTCCCCAAACAATGTACGCTTCTGGGAATTTCCCAGCGGTAAGGAACTCCCCACGAAGCTTGTAGACAGGGATGTGCAACACGGCGGAGCATTTACCCCTGATGGCACACGTTTGGTAACGCTGGGGAGTGGCAAGCTCAACGTTTGGGACGTGCGAAAAGGGCGCAAGATAACGCGGTTCGACATCTTGGGGGCGGGGGCAGTCGTGGGACAAATCAGTCCAATCGTGATCTCGCCGGACAACAAACACGTCGCGGTCGCGGTCGCTTCCGCTGCCGTTTTCTTTGAACCAGGGCAGGACCAGGTCAAGTTGTTTCGCCTCCCGTCAGCCGACAAATAGTCGGACGGGTGGCTGGGGCAGAATGCCCCAGGCGTGCCGCTGTCTGTTGGTGAGCCTCATTGAACCAGCAGTGGCCGGCTGTGGCTTTCAGCCACAGGCACCCGAGCGTACGCTCGTTGCGGGGCGAAATCGCCGT
>JBGQHD010000409.1:0-5402 GCA_041497795.1 Planctomycetia bacterium | reverse complement strand
GCGTGGTGTATAAGGCGCGACAGGTCAGTCTCAACCGGATCGTGGCGCTCAAGATGATCCTGGCGGGCCAGTTGGCCAGCGCCGACGACGTGCGGCGCTTTTACAGCGAGGCGGAGGCCGCGGCGAATCTGAGCCATCCGGGCATCGTGTCCATTTACGAAGTCGGCCAGCGGGACGGACAGCACTTTTTCTCGATGGGGTACGTGGATGGTCCCACGCTGGCGGCCGAACTCACCAAGGGACCCTTGCCGCCACCGACGGCAGCCGAACTGGTGATGAAGATTGCCGAGGCCGTGGCCTACGCCCATTCCCAGGGCGTGATCCACCGGGATTTGAAGCCGGGCAACGTCCTGCTGGATAAGAGCGGCCAGCCCCGCGTAACCGACTTTGGCCTGGCCAAGCGCGTGGAAGGGGGCAGCGATCTGACGGCCACCGGCCAGGTGCTTGGAACTCCCAGCTACATGCCGCCAGAGCAAGCAGCCGGCCGGATGCAAGACATGGGTCCAGCGGCCGATGTTTACGCCCTGGGGGCGATCCTCTATGCCCTGCTTACCGGGCGTCCGCCGTTTGAAGCGGCCACTGCGCTGGAGACTCTGACCCAAGTCCTGGAGCAAGAGCCCATTGCCCCACGTCAACTCAACAAGAACATACCGCGGGATTTGCAAACCATCTGCCTCAAGTGCGTGGAGAAAGAGCGGCACAGGCGTTATGGCTCGGCTCTTGAGTTGGCCGAGGACTTACAGCGATTCCTGAACGGAGAGCCGATCCATGCCCGGCCGTTGGGACCGCTGGGACGCTTCTTTCGCTGGGGTCGGCGGCACCCAGCCCTCGCCACGACTTGGGTGGGGTTGTCCATCCTTTACCTCCAGCATCTGGTCTGCCTCTACGTTCTACAGGTGCCCGGAGAAGGTGGTTTCTTTCATGGGTTTATCACCGGCTTGGTTCTCGCCTGGGCGGGCGGGGCGGCGATTTTCCAGAGCTTGCTGCGGCGCACGGGCCGCCGGCGACTGGTGACCTACAGTTGGGCCTTGATGGATGTCTTCTTTTTCACGACGTTCCTGTGGATGGCCGACGGTCCCCGAAGTGCCTTACTCTCAGGCTACATGCTCTTGATGGGCGGAGCGGCGCTGCGCGCTCAGGCGGGACTCACCTGGTTTATCACTGCGGCTTGCTTGGCGAGTTACCTAGGGATTTCAGCCGATGCTCACCACCGCCGGCCGGAACTCGCCGTGTCTGGTTCCGTGAGCTTCTACTTTCTCCTTAGTTTGTTGTTGATGGGCTCGGTGCTGCACCTGCTGCGTCGTCGAGGCCGGGAGTCTCCGCTCGAATAACCGGGGCCGTTCTCAACCCTGATCGCCGCCGATCCAACCGGGTGGATCGCTGGCGGGGAAGGATTCTTCGGAGGCCTCCTGCACGACGTCCAGCGGGCGCCGCAGCGCTGGCATCGGCGGGGCGTCGCGTCGCGGGCGGTGACGGGGCACGGCGCTACGTTGCGTGCTCGCGGCCTCGGCCGTGCTGATGCCCAGCGCCTCGTAGCACAGGCAGTGGCCGGTCAGGCCGCGATACACGAGCGATCCGCCGAGGCCGGCCAAGGCGAGCCCCCACAGCGAGTGGCGCGAGAGGCCGTATCCGCCGAGCACTCCTCCGGCGACGGCCGACAACCAGCGTTCGGCGTCGCCGACGTTGACGTTCCGCGCAGCATGGCATCCTTGGCACTGGTGGGCCTGAGTCGATGCACCCATTGTCGTGGACATGGTGTTCCTCCGTGGAGTGAGATTGTGTAAGGGCGAGTCGGAGCAAAACATGTGCCGCAGCGTCGCGACGGAGGACACGCCTCGACACCCCTGCTCCACGCCGCGCGCCGAGCCGCGAGCCGGGCGAATCTCGCACACGCCAGCCGGCCAATCAGCGGGCCGATTCCGGCCCGATTTGGCGCGCTCGGCAGCTCCCGACCGGTCGTTCCCGCGCGCCTTGTGTCGCTCGGTGTTCCGTTTTCGGTTCCGAAGTGTTCCGTATATGTCACATTTTCAGGTCCGCAGCGGCGCCGCGCCGGCAAGCAAGTGACTGGCCTGTCGCGGGTTACGCGCCGGCGGCTGCCGCGGTGAGCCAGAAATCGCCTCGCTGGAAGCTGGTGGGGCCACGGAAGCCTTTGCGGAAAACACCGGTGGAGTTGTGTGCTCGCGCGCCAGTACACTACTACTTGCCTTCACGGTGCAGCGCTCACGCCGCGCGCCGGCGAGAGCTACCGCGGAATCCGCCGTTTCGCCACGTGCGTCGAACGAACGATGAACGCAATGAACCAACCTAAGTCGCTCCTGCGATTCCGCCTTCGGACCCTGTTCTTGCTCGTCCTGGGCGTCGGCGTGCTGTTGACTGCTTGGCGCCGCGCGTGGGTCGAGCCGTACCGCGTGCAGCGGGAGGCGATGCGGGCGATTGCCAAGGCCGGCGGCTATTACCAGACCGAGGCCAGCGGGCCAGCGTGGCTGCGGTCGGCCTTCGGCGAAGACTGGTTCCAGGATGTGACCGTAGTGGATCTCAGCAGAGGCGCCGATGGGGAGCTGTTGGAGCACCTCTTCTGCTTGCCGAGGCTCAGCCAGCTTTGGGTGGGCGGTCGCGCCTTCACGGACGCCCACTTGGCTCGGCTAAGTCGCTTCTCTGAACTGAAGGAAGCGGTCCTCACCAGCACAAGTGTGTCTCGCGAATCCGTGGACGCGATGGAGCGAGACCGTCCGGACATCTTGCTGAGGATCGGCCTGTCTTTCGACGAGTTGACGGGATTGCTCTCCGGAACGCGCTGGGACACAGACAGCGCATGGCAGTTCAACGTGCCAACGTCGGTGCGCCAATGGGAGGGCAGGCGAGTGGAGATCGTTGGCGTCGCTTATCCCGACACGTCGGGCAGGTGGGTGACGAATGTTGAGCTGCTGCCTCGGGACATTCTAGTTCCGCCGCGGTGGAGGGTGGTCGTCGTGCTCCGGTCGGCGCAAAAGTCGAGAGACTGGGACATTTGGCACCCGAGCGACGAAGTGACCGTCGAAGGGAGGCTGGACATCGCCCCAGACCTATCCGATTATGGAAAGCCGGTGTACCGTTTGAGCGATGCCGCGATAAGCGTGGAGTTGCCGTGATCGCCCTGGTTGGACATGCACGCCGCTGGAGAATCTGAATGCGACACTTGAGTGATTACATAGCCGCGGGCTGTGTTGTTGTTGCCGCTTTCCTTGGCTCGCTCCAGGGCCAGGAGAAGTCGCCGACGCCTGCGGCAAAGGAGACGGCCGGCGACGGCATCGAGCCCAAGTTCCTCTCGAACGTCCGCCGCCTGACGCACGACTTCGTGAAAGCCGGCGAAGGGTACTTTTCGCCCGACGGCAAGGCCATCATCTACCAGGCCGTGCCGAAGGATTATCCCTTCTACCAGATTTACACGCAGTCGCTGGAAGAGGGGGCTAAGCCGAAGCTGGTGAGCACGGGCCGAGGGCGGACGACGTGCAGCTTCTTCTCGCCGGATGGGAAGAAGATTCTCTTCGCCTCCAGCCATCTCGATCCCAAGCTGAGTGAGACCGAAGCCGAGGCCCGGCGGCAGCAGGAAGAGGACCGTCAGAGCAAGAAGGTCCGCCGCTACACGTGGGACTTCGATCCGTACATGGACATCTTCGAGGCCGACCTGGACGGCAAGAACGCGCGGCAGTTGACCAAGGAGTTCGGCTACGACGCCGAAGGGGCCTACTCACGCGACGGCAAACTGATCGCCTTCGCCAGCACGCGCGGGGCCAAGAAAGGCGGCACGGAGTCGGCCAGCGTCGATCTCTACGTAATGAACGCCGACGGCTCCAACGTCCGCCGCCTGACCGACACGCCGGGCTACGATGGCGGGCCGTTCATCTCGCCCGACAACCAGTGGGTCGTTTATCGCACCGATCGCAAGGAGAAGGACAGGCTGCAGATCCACGTGATCGGCATCGACGGCAAAAACGACACGGCTCTTACCGATAATGAGGCGACCGTCAACTGGGGACCGTACTGGCACCCTGACAAGCCGTACATCATCTGGGCCGGGGCCGACCACTCGAAGCCAGGGGCCCCGAACTACGACCTGTGGTTGATGAAGTACGAGGTGGCCGACGGCAAGTTCCGCAAGCTCAAGGAATGGCGGATCACCGACCACGCCGGCGGCGACGTGTTGCCGGTCTTCTCGCCCGACGGCAAGAAGCTGATGTGGACCAGCACCCGCGCCACGCCGCACCTGGGGCAGCTCTTCATCGCCGACTTCACGCTGCCGGAAGAATAGCGGAGTCGGCTGAAGGGGTTGCCACAGGACGGATTGGAAATCCGTCCTACAGCGACCCGCCTTACGGCTCCATGGCCTGCAAGCGCCTGTCGATTTCTACGGCCCGCGGACTGGCCACGCCCACGTTGTGCGGGTCGAGCAGGTTGGAGGTGCTCTGCATGACCTCGGACATATCCTTGTTGGCCTCTTGCAGCGCCGCGCAGCCCGACAGCGTCGGCGCGAAGCAGGCGACGCCTACCAGCAGGCACGATCGCAGCCAGCGGAGTTCTCCAGGGCGGCGCATGACGGTTGAACCGGTCGGAGACGGAAAGGGTTTCGGAAGGGGCGGGGAGTTTGTCAGAA
This sequence comes from Planctomycetia bacterium, assembly GCA_041497795.1. Taxonomy (GTDB): domain Bacteria; phylum Planctomycetota; class Planctomycetia; order Pirellulales; family S012-138; genus JBGQHD01. The sequence continues at coordinate 772 of JBGQHD010000409.1, read as the reverse complement.
GGCGCGGCGCACGTCCAGGGCAAGATCGCTGAATTCTTGCCAACGCGGTCCAGCACGTGGTGCCACGGATCGCCCCTCACCCCAGGGGGGAGAGGGAGTTATGAAACTGGCCCTACGGCGATGCTACCACGTTGCCCGCCAAGGACTCTTCGCTTCCCGCCAAGGACTCATCGGCCCCGCCGCGCTCCTTCGCTCGCCGCACCAGCACCGCTGCGCCGGACACGACGAGCGACGCTCCGCTGTAAAACAGGACGACGTACAGCACGCCGCTGGCGGTGGGGCCGGCGCCGGCGACCGCCGGGAAGAGCGACGCCTTGAGCAGCAGGCCCAAGTTGCCGTTGCGGATCGTGGTCAGCACGCCGACGGTGAACGACTCGTCCTGTGGCAGGCTGAAGAGCCACCCTAAGCCCAGGCACAGCAGGAACGTCCCGGCCGCGAAGGCACTGATCGCGGCGGGCGGCCGCCAGCCGTGGGCGGCGACCTGCAATCGTCCGCTGGCGAACGAGCCGACGATCAGCGCCGTCAACGTCACCAGGCTGCCGCGCACGCACCACTTGCCCACGCGACGGCTCGCGCTCGGAGCAACCCCGGCCAGCACCATCGCCAGCGCCAACGGCAACAGCAGGCAGACCGTGAACTCGACCAGCATGCGGGCGACGGGCATTTCAAAGTTTTTGGGAAGCTGGCTGCTGCCCAGCGCGTGCAAGATGGCCGTGGTGGTCAACAGGCTGGTGAGCGTGGTGAGGCCGGTGGCCGCCAGCGACAGCGCGTT
>JBGQHD010000408.1:0-5419 GCA_041497795.1 Planctomycetia bacterium | reverse complement strand
TGGGCGCCACCACGGCCCCTGGGTGCGCCTCGCTGGAGCTGGGCGACATCGTGCTGCTGGACGTGCCGCGGACCGAGAACATGCCCCGCGGCACGGCGCGCGATCTCATGCAGTCGTCGCCGATCATGGGCTTCGACGCGAGCATTTCGGGCACGAACAGCTACGACGAAACGGCCGACAGCGACGTGGTGGTGATCACCGCCGGCATCGCCCGCAAGCCAGGCATGAGCCGCGACGACCTGCTGGCGACCAACGCCAAGATCGTCGGCTCGGTGGCCGAGCAAGTGAAAAAGTCCAGCCCCAAGTCGATCGTGATCGTCGTCAGCAACCCGCTCGATGCGATGGTGCAAAGGGCCTACCAGGTGACCGGCTTTCCGCATCAGCGAGTGGTCGGCCAGGCCGGCGTACTGGATACGGCCCGCTATCGCACGTTCATCGCTCAGGAGCTGGGCGTGAGCGTCGAGGACGTCTCCGCCATGCTGATGGGCGGCCACGGCGACACGATGGTGCCGATGCCGACCTGCACGTCAGTCGGCGGCATCCCCGTCACGCGGCTGATGGACCTTAAGCGGCTGACCGAGATCGTCGATCGTGCCCGCAACGGCGGGGCCGAGATCGTCAACCTGCTCAAGACCGGCAGCGCCTATTACGCCCCGGCGGCGGCGGTGGCCCAGATGGTCGAGGCCATCGTCCGCGACAAGAAGCGGCTGATCCCCTGTGCGGCCTTCTGCGACAAGGAGTACGGCGTCGGCGGCTACTACGTCGGCGTGCCGGTGATCCTCGGCTCCGGCGGCGTGGAGCGGGTGATCGAGCTGAAGCTCGACGACCAGGAGCGGGCCGACTTCCTCAAGAGCGTGGACGCCGTGAAGAAACTGGTCAGCCAGATGGGCACACTGGTGTAACGTCGCGGAGTCACTAGATGCTGGCAGAAGTGACGTGGCACGATACGACGCGCGTTGAGACGATCTCGGAACTCGACACCGTGCTCGACGGAATCGCTGCCCAGATCAGTCAGGACTTTCCCCAGGACGTCGAAGTGACCCGCGCCAACGGCGACTGCTTGAGGGTCGTTCTGGGCGCACCGGGCGGCTGTGTTCTGAGTTTTACGGCCCCCTCTGGTGATCCTCCCTACCTACTTGATCAGCCTTGGGGACCCCGACGCTACGGGATTCTTTGCGTTCTTTGTGGAGGGATATCACCACACCGAGGCAGGGCTACGCCATGTGATTTGTCAGGCTGATGCCTGGGAGGCAGTTCGTCGCTTCGTACAAATGCCTTCAGGTCTTCCTGACAATATCAAGTGGGAAGAGGTCTGAACTTGGCCGTGCGTCGGCGGGCCACCTAGAATGGAAGCACAGGAGGCGCTCCATGAAGCTCAAGGTGTTGATTCGCCCCGAATCCGTCGGGGGGTTCTCGGTGAGCGTGCCGGCCCTACCGGGCTGCCACTCCCAGGGGGAGACCATCGACGAAGCGATGGCAAATATCCGCGAAGCGGCGGAGCTTTGGATGGAAGTTGCCTCCCTCGCCGCTGAGGCGGAAGCGAAGAAGAGCGCGGCCAAGGCGCGTCTGCAAGAGATTGAGCTGTGAAGCCGATTTCCGGCAAGCGGATGTGTCAGGTGCTCAAGAAGCACGGTTGGAAGCACGTGCGGACGAAGGGTTCCCATCACGCGTTCAAAAAGACGGGGCATACGGCGACCATTATCGTTCCCGTCCACGGTAACAAGGACCTGAAACCCGGCACGCAGCGCGCCATTATGTCCGACGCCGGGCTGACGGACGAAGACTTGTAAGCGCGTTGGGCGAAGAGGACCACTATTCCCGCGACGGTCGCCGCTTGATGATGCCCGACGTGATTGTCTCTCCGGACATCGCCATCGTCGGCGCCGGCGCCGCCGGCTTGGCCGCGGCGGTCTTTGCCGGCGCGGCTCTTCAAGAGCATGGCCGTGCCGATGCGCGCATCGTGCTCCTGGAAGGAGCCAAGCGCGTCGGGGCCAAGATCCTCATCTCCGGCGGCGGCCGCTGCAACGTCACACATGACGTCGTGCGGGTCGAGGACTTCAACTTCGGCGGCTCGCCGAACGTCGTCCGCAACATCCTGCGGGCCTTCGACGAGCGGGCGACGCTCCAGTGGTTCGAGTCGCTCGGCGTGCCGCTCAAGCGCGAGGAGACCGGCAAGCTGTTCCCCGTCAGCGATCAGGCCCGCAGCGTGCTCGATGCGTTGCTCCGCCGGTGCGGGGAACTGGGCGTGACGCTTCTCGCCGACCATCGCGTGAACGATGTCGTTCGCCAAGGCGAGGCGTTCCTCATCCGCCACTCGCAGGGCGAGCTGACGGCCTCGCGCGTCATCCTGGCCACCGGCGGGCGATCGGTCCCCAAGACCGGCAGCGACGGCCACGGCTGGGAGATTGCCCGCAGCCTGGGGCATACGGTCACGCCGACCTATCCCGCCTTGTCGCCGCTGGTGCTCGATCCCTCGTTCTTTCACGCGCGGCTGTCCGGCGTATCGCACGAAGTGGAGCTGACGACGCTGGTCGATGGTCGGCCGATCGACCGACGGTGCGGCGCCCTGCTCTGGACCCACTTCGGTTGCAGCGGCCCGGTGGTGCTCGATGCCAGCCGGTTTTGGATCATCGCCCAGGCCCAGGGGCAAGCGCCGCAGTTGCGGTGCAACCTCTTGCCTTGTAGCAGGCACACTCCGTGTGCCGTAGAACGGAATTCATTCCGTTCGTCAGTTCGCCAACAAGGCAGCAACGAAGGCGACAGGGAACGGAATGAATTCCGTTCTACGATGGAGGCCGATCGTTGGCTGATCGAAACCGCCGCGCGCGAGTCGCACCGCAGCGCCGCGCGAGCACTGGCCGACGCGATACCGCATCGCGTGGCCGAGGCAGTCTGCACGGTGGCCGGCTTGCCGCCCGGCCAGGCGATGGGGCAACTCACCAAAGAGCAGCGTAAGCAACTGGCCCGCTGCCTCACCGAGCTTGAGCTGCCGGTGGTCCGCGACCGCGGCTTCAACTACGCCGAAGTCACGGCCGGCGGCGTGCCGCTGGCCCAGATCGACTATCGCACGATGCAGTCGCGCCTCGTGCCGAACCTGTACCTCATCGGCGAGATGCTCGATTGCGAGGGCCGCATCGGCGGTTTCAACTTCCAATGGGCCTGGGCGACGGGACACATCGCGGGCCGCGCAGCCGCGCGATCCAAGTAGCCGTCTCGCTCCGTCTGCCGTCGTGGAGTAGACTTCCAGCCTGCCGTAAGGCTCTTGGCGCCCGGCAGGCTGGAAGCCTACCCTGCTCAATCCTTCTGCCAGCCCACCGTATCCAACCGGCGAAACTCCGCCTTCACGTCTTCCCCCTCGTAGAACGACAGCCAGCCGTGGAGCGTCTTCGTCTCGCCCGGGGCGCAGTCGGGGAACTTGGGATCGGAGTGCAGGCAAGGGCAAGGCGCGTTGGCCCAGGCGCGGTCGCACGGCTCCCAGGCAGTGATGACGTGCCGCTTGCCGTCGGCCGAGCGGCAGGCCACGTACGGCTTGGCGAAGACCTTGTTGTCGTTCGTCTGACGGTTGAAGCCCTCGGCCATCTTGAGCATCACGCAGTTCTGCACCCGCAGGTCGGTCAGCTTCTCGCGGCTGCCGTTGGTGAGCGTGAGCTTCATCCGCAGGCCGTCCTTGCCGGGCATGACTTTGGCCGCGAAGACGACGCCATTGGGCAGCTTGCGCTCGATATCCAGCGTGCCATCCTTGCGGCCGTTCCATTCCAACGGCTCCAGCTCGATCTTCTGCTTGGTCCAGACCGTCGGCACGTGCGTGTGGGCCAAGTATAAAAGGCCGTGCTGGTGCCAGATGGCCTCGGGCACGTCCACGACGACGTAATCATTCTCGCTCCACGGCGTGAACACGCTGACCTTGGTCTCGCGCTGCGGGCGGACGGCGCCGTCGAGGAAGCCGATCCGCGGATGGCGGCCGCCGGGATACGGCAGCACCTTGAGCGGCGCATCGGCCTCGCGCTTGGGCCGGTTCTTGGCCGTGATGTCGAATCGCTTGGCCGCCGCCGTGACGTCGTCGGCCGACAGGCCTGTGGCGCCGGCCGCTTCTTCGGCAGTGAAGCGATGATGCCAGATCATGTTCCCCAGCCAATACCGCAGCTCGTCGTCGTCCTTCGGCTTGCGGTAGTTCGTGGGCTCAGGCTCCTTGGCCGCCGCGGTGTTCCCGCCGAGAAGCATCGCAAGAAGCGCGACCGCCCAGCAGCCGATCGCGGCCAACGTGTTTAACGAGCGCATGGCAATCGATTCCTCACGACTGGACCTGCCCAAGTGGGCGCGATGGATTACGATAGTAGGCCATTGCCGCGGCGGCCTCGGTGGGTCGGCAAGCTTGCTTATCATGTTCCGTTCCAACTCCAGAAGCAAATGAGCGACCACTCCTTGTCTCCCGAGGCCGGAGATCCCAGCTCGGGGCACTCTCACGATGATTCCGCGGCGCGCGGCAATCGCCTGCTGGTCGGCGCCATCGGCGTCGTCGCCGCCGTCTACCTGCTGCTCGTGGCGACGCACTCGTCGCTGCTGTTCGGCCACGGTGAGGTCCAGACGGCGGCGCAACACGCAGAATTTGATCCGCTTGCGCATCCGCCGTACTGGATGGTCGCGCCGTTCGTGCTGCTCTTGGCGGCCATCGCGGTGCTGCCGCTCACGCCGCACGCCTCACACTGGTGGGAGCACAACCAGAACAAGTTCCTCGTGGCGATCGCGCTGGGCGTGTTGACGCTGGCCTATTACGGCGCGGCCGACGGCTTTGGCAAGGCCGGCCACGTGCTGGCCCACACGCTGTTCCAGGAGTACATTCCGTTCATCGTGCTGCTCTTCAGCCTATACACGATCAGCGGCGGCATCCGCATCACGTGCGACCTGCCGGCTCATCCGGCGACCAACACGGCGTTCCTGGTGGCCGGCGGCGTGTTGGCCAGCTTCATCGGCACCACCGGGGCGGCCATGCTGCTGGTGCGGCCCCTCCTGGCCACAAACAGCGAGCGGAAGCACGTCGTGCACACCGTGATCTTCTTCATCTTCGTGGTCTGCAACTGCGGCGGCTGCCTGCTGCCGCTGGGCGACCCGCCGCTGTTCATGGGCTACCTGCGGGGGGTCAGCTTCTTCTGGACACTGAGCCTGTGGAAGGAATGGCTGTTCGTCAACGGCCTGCTGTTCCTGGTCTATTTCCTGTGGGACCACTTCTTCTGCTACAAGCACGAGACGGTCGCGGACCTTCGCCGGGATGAGACGCGCGTTCGTCCGCTCATGGTTTACGGCTGGAAGCTGCACGTGCCGCTGCTGCTGGGCGTGGTGGCCGCGGTGGCCCTGTTGGCCTACAACCCGGACAAGCCGGTCCCCGGCACGAGCTGGCCTTGGCCGTTCCTGCGCGAGGTGG
>JBGQHD010000407.1:0-5433 GCA_041497795.1 Planctomycetia bacterium | reverse complement strand
TGGCTGGCCACCCCGCTGCACGTGGGCCGCGACGGCCAGCGCCTGGCGATCATCCTGCCGCAGGTCGCGGGAGTGACCCTGCGGGAACGCTTGCAGCGTGGGCCGCTGCTCTTGGAGGAAGCGCTGATCGTGGGCCGGGCGATCTTCTCGGCCCTCCGCGATTTGCACGGACAACGGTTGCTGCACCGGGCCGTGCGGCCCAGCAACATCGTGCTCTCGCCCGCCGATCGAATTCTCACCGCGACCGTGGTGGACTATGGTCCCCTCGGCGCCGTCGCTCCCCAGGACACGGCGTCATCGGCCGACCTGTTGGAAGCCGCGCGCTATCTGTCGCCGGAGCAGGCCGGGTCGATCCATCACGACGTCAACGACGCCTCGGACCTCTATTCCGCCGGCGTGACGCTGTTTCATTGCCTGGTCGGCCGTCCGCCCTTCCTGGGCAATGAAATGGGGACGTTGCTCTTTGAGCAGATGACCATCCCCGCTCCGGAGCTGCGGAGTTCGGGAGTGGCGGTGCCGCGAGCGCTCGACGAGGTGATCCAACGGCTGCTGCGGAAAGATCCGCGAGACCGCTATCAGTCGGCCGAGGCGGTGCTGGCGGACTTGAGCGCGATCGCCGCGGCGCTCGAGCGCGGCGAGCGCGATCCCGCGGTGGTGGTGGGTTCGCACGACACGCGGCAAACGCTGACGGAACCCGCCTTCGTCGGGCGGACGAGCGAGCTGGCCGAACTCGACCGGCGGCTGGACGACGCCTGGGTCGGCCGCGGGGGCCTGGTGCTGCTGGAAGGCGAATCGGGCGGCGGCAAGACGCGGCTGTTGACCGAAGCTTCCCATCGCGCAGCGTGCCGGGGCTGTTGGGTCTTGTGGGGTCAGGGCACCAGCGAGGTGGCGCCGCAGCCGTTTTCGCTGCTGGCGGGCGTCGTGCAAGGCTTCCTGTCGGCGGCGCAGTCTCAGCCTGCCCTGGTGGCGGTCGTTCGCGACCGACTGGGCGACCAGCTTCCGGCCCTGGCGGCCGCGCTGCCCGGCCTGGCCGAAGTGCTCGGCGGAGCGGGCTCCTACGCCACGGCCCCGGAAGCGGCCGGCGAGATGCGAACGCTCAACGCCCTGGGCAGCTTCTTGAGCGCCCTGGGCACGGCCGATCGCCCCGCGCTGGTGATCCTGGATGATTGCCAATGGGCTGACGAACTGAGCTATCGGCTGTTCCGCCGCTGGCAAGCGCCGGCGGAGAGCGAGATCGCGGGCCGCTTCGTGCAGTTGATCGCCGCGTTTCGGTCGGAAGAGACGGCCGACGATCATCCGCTCCGCCGTCTCCGCCCCGATGCTCACCTGCGGCTGTCCGGGATGACCGACGATGAGCTGCGGCAGCTCGTCGAATCGATGGCCGGACAGCTTCCCGCCGAGGCCGTCAAAGCCGTGGCCCAATTGGCCGACAACAGCCCGTTCATGGCGTCGGCCGTGCTGCGAGGCCTGGTCGAAACGGGACGACTGGCTTACGACGGCCATGCTTGGCGGCTGGTGTCTCTCGACCTGGGCGACGTGCAGTCTTCGAGCCGGGCGGCCAGGGTGCTGGCCTGTCGGCTCGATCTCTTGCCCGACGACACGCGGCGGTTGTTGTGCACGGGGGCCGTGCTGGGCAAGGAATTCGATCTGGACATGGCCGTGGAGCTGGCCGAGGTGGACCCTGCTCGGGCCCTGATGCAGCTCGACGTGGCGCGGCGGAGGCAGCTCGTCTGGATGGGCTCCGACGGCACGCGGTGCGCGTTCGTGCACGACATCATCCGTTCGGCATTGCTGGAACGGCAGCCGCTGGCCCAGCGGCAGTGGTTTCACGCGCGGGCCGCCCACTTCCTGCGGCAGCGGGAAGGCGAACACGACGCGGAGATCGCCTACCACTTCGATGCCGCGGGCGACTCCGCCTCCGCGCTGACCTATGCGCTGCGGGCCGCCGACCAGGCCCGCGCCCGCTATGCGCTCGAAGCGGCGCTGCAACAGTATCAGATCGCCCAGCGAGGCACGCCCTCGGCCGATTCGGCCACGCGCTATCGCGTCGCGGCCGGACAGGGCGACGTGCTGATGCTGCGCGGCTGCTACGACGAGGCGGGAACGAAATACGAAGCCGCGGCCGCGGTTGCCGAGGGGACTCTCGCTCGAGCCGAGATCGGCGGCAAGCTGGGAGAGCTGGCCTTCAAGCGCGGCAACATGGAGCAGGCGATCGCCTGCTTCGAGGACGCGCTGCGCTCGCTCGGCCGGTTCGTCCCCAAGGGCTGGCCGCTGCTGCTGGTTCTGGTCGCCTGGCAAGCCGTGAAGCAGGTGCTGCACACGCTCTTTCCCACGTGGCTGCTGCACCGCTTGCGCCGGCTGCCGACCGAGCGCGAGCGCCTCACGCTGCGGCTGCTCAGCAACCTGGCGCATGGCTACTGGTACTGCCGCAGCCTGGTCCACGTGCTGTCGGCCCACTTGCGCGGCATGAATCTGGCGGAGCGCTTCCTGCCGACGCCCGAGCTGGCTCAGTGCTACGCGGAACACGCGCCGGGCCTGACGCTGGTGGGCTACCTCAGCCGGGCCGAGCAATACGCCCAGAAATCCCTGGCCATTCGCCGCGATTTGAACGACTGGTGGGGGCAGGGACAGTCGCTCCACTACTGGGGCGTCGTGCTCTACGCGCGGGCCCGCTACGAAGCCTGCATCGAGAAGTGCCGTGAGGGCATCCGCCTGCTGGAGCGGACGGGCGACTATTGGCAGGTGCACATCGCCCGCTACCAGATTGCCGCCTCGCTCTACCGGCTGGGCGAGCTGGCCCGCGCCCTCGAGGAGTCGCAGCAGAATTACCGCTCGGGCATCGAGCTGGGCGACGAGCAAGCCTCGGGCATCATCCTCGACGTCTGGGTCCGCGCCGCCCGGGGCGTCGTTCCCGAGAAGGTCTTCGAAAAAGAGCTTCAGCGTCCGCGGCACGACGCCCAGGGGCAAGCCCAGGTCCTGTTCGCTGAAGGAGTCCGATTGCTGACCCGCGGCAACCTGGAGCAAGCGGAGGAATTCCTCTTGCGGGCGATCCAGACGGCGGATCGAGCGGGCGTCCGGAACGCCTACACGCTGCCGTTCCGTCCCTGGCTGGCGACGGTGCTGCGGCAGCGGGCCGCCCAGGTTCCGGACGTGACGCCCGGCCGCCGCGCCGCGTTTCTCCGCCGCGCGCAGGTCGCCGCGCGCCGCGCGCTGAGCGATCGCTGGCTGTGTGGCAACGATCTGCCGCACGCGCTGCGCGAGCTGGCTTTGATCGTCGCCATGCGCGGCTCCGTGAGCCGGGCCGGGAGATTGCTGAACCGCAGTCTGAAGATCGCCCGCCGACACGGTGCGCGCCACGAGATCGCTCAGACTCTGCTGGCTCGTGCCGAGCTGGGCCACGAGGCCGAGTGGAAGACGGCCGACGAGGACCGGGCGGAAGCGCAGGCCATTCTGGCCCAGTTGGACTCGTCGCTGCAGGAGCAGGACTCCGCCGAGCCGGTGGCGGCGACGCTTTCGTTGGCCGACCGTTTCGACGGCGTGCTCCACTGGGGACGCCGCATCGCGTCGGCCCTTTCTCCGCAGATGATCTATGAGGAAGCACGCACGGCCGCCCTGCGGCTGCTGCGGGCGGAGCACTGCGTGGTGCTGCGGGTCGAGATGAACCATAACCCGCCCCAGTTCACGCCGTTGGCCGGGGCCGTGCCTGGCAGTTGGAACGACGACCGCTTGCGCGAGGCGATCGCCGCCAAGCAGGCCTCGGCGTTCCCCGAGAAATCGCCCGACGGGCGCGGCCTCGACGGCGGCGAGCGCTCGGCGCTGTGCGTGCCGCTCTACGTGCGCGGCGACCTGACGGCCTGTCTCTATGCCACGCATGAGCACATCCGCGGCCTGTTCGGACCCGTCGAGCAGCGGCTGGCCGAATACATCGTCACGATCGCCGGGGCCGCGCTGGAGAATGCCGCCGGCTTCACGCAGTTGCAGACGTTGAATCAAACGCTCGAACGCCGGGTCGCCGAACGGACCGCGTCGGCCGAGTCACGCGCTCAAGAGCTGGCCCTGTCCAACCAACAGCTCGAAAGAACGACGGCCGAGCTGCTCGTGGCGCAGCAAGAGTCCACCGTCGCCAAGCAGGCCGCCGAGGCCGCCAGCGAAGCCAAGAGCCGGTTCCTGGCCACCATGAGCCACGAAATCCGCACGCCGCTCAACGGCGTCATCGGCACGACCGAATTGGCCCTGACCACGTCGCTCACGCCGCAGCAGCGCAACTACCTCACCACGGCCAAGGAGTCGGCCAACTCGCTCTTGTCGCTGCTCAACGACGTGCTCGACTTCTCGAAGATCGAAGCCGGTCGGATGGAGCTGGAGACGATCCCCTTCAGCGTCCGCGAGGTGGTCGAAGACGCGGCCCGCATGCTGTCGGCCACCGCCGCGCGGAAACGCCTGGAGCTGATCTGCCACGTCGATGCCGCCGTGCCGGCCCGCGTGCTGGGCGACCCCAACCGGCTGCGGCAAGTCCTGATCAACCTGATCGGCAACGCCATCAAGTTCACGCCGGAAGGCGAGCTGTGCGTGCGCGTCGAGCGGGCTGCAGGGCAGGAATCAGGAGGCAGGAATCAGGAGGCAGGATCCAGACGGTGGCGGCGTTGACTCCTGCCCCCTGACTCCTGTCCCCTGTCCTCGCCCGTTGCTCCACTTCGCCGTCCAGGACACCGGCATCGGCATCCACCCCGACAAGCACGCCGGCATCTTCGAGGCCTTCCGCCAGAGCGACAGCTCCATGACCCGCCGCTTCGGCGGCACCGGCCTGGGGCTGGCCATTACCACGCAGTTGGTGTCGCTGATGGGCGGCTGCATCCAGGTGCGGAGCGACCTGGGGGTCGGCAGCACGTTCTCTTTCGATCTTCCCCTGCTGGAGCCGGATGAGCCGCTGCCGGCGCCGCCCGTCAGCGGCCGGCGCTACCGCCGGGCCTTGCTCTGGTCTGCCAACGCGAATCACCGCGAGGCGTGCGCTGCGCTGCTCGCCCAGCTCGGACTGCACGTGGAACTGCTGGCGATTGATCCGTTCGATGCGAGCGAGCCGCTCAATTCCATCGAGTCGATCGATGCGAGCCACGCGCGCGACGCGATCGAGCAATCGATCGACCATTCAAGCCGAACATCAAACATCGAACATCCAACATCCAACATCGAACGCCAAAGTCACGCCGATGCCGGCGATCCTCGTCCATTCGATGTTGGACGTTCGATGTTGGATGTTCGATGTTCGGTCGCCGACGTGCTGCTGGTCATCGACGTGCCGGCGGCCGGCGACATGCCGCTGGACCCAGACCAACTGCGGGCCCGCCTGGGGCTGGCTCACTCGCAAGTGGTCATCCTGCTCCCCGCCGGGCAACCCGAGGCGATTGACATCTACAGCGGCCTGGGGCTGACGCA
>JBGQHD010000406.1:0-5434 GCA_041497795.1 Planctomycetia bacterium | reverse complement strand
CGACCGCGGCCCGGCCATCGAGGCCTCCCACAGCCCGAAGAAGTGGTCGCTGAAGATCCACACCTCATCGACCAGCCCCTCATCCACCAGCGGCACGACGTTCTGCTCGCGCAGCAGGCCCGGATAGTCGGCCTGGCCGTCCTTGCGCCAGCCCTTTCCGCTGCGGCGGTTGCGGACGTACTCTTCGATGGTGTAGCGATAGCCGCCCTGGAGGGCGTAAATGTCGTTCAGGTTCCGCCACTCGACGATCTCGAACCGCAAGTAGCCGCCGGATGCCCGCTCCATCAGCTCCTTGTATTCCGTGGCCCGGGTAGCGGCGTTCGCCCACCCAAAGATACGCGTCAGCGGCCGATAACCTTCCCCGGGCGCGATGGGGTCGTAGTTCAGCACCAAGACCTTGACGACCTGCGGCTGGTTGTCCGGCGCTAGCGGGAGCGGGTTCCAAATGCCCTGCTTGTGGTCGAATTCGATGCGCGGGGCGGAGTCGTCGGCCCCGGCTCGCGCGGTCATCCAGAGAGAGGGCGTCGAGAGAGAGAAGCACGCGACCACCTTGAGCCAGCGCAGGTTCTTCATGGGAGCCGAGGCATGAGCGGGCGGAAGAGCGCGGCCTGACCGACGGACAAGGCCGCTGCTCGTGGGCGACCGCTGGATTGTCGCCGCGGAGAACGGCCGCCGCAAGCTGCGGCGGCGAGCCACGTCGAGAGATTAGTTCCCGATGCGCTCGGGATACACAACCAGCTCGACGCGCCGGTTGCGCTGTTGCCCGGCGGGGCTGGCGTTCGAGGCGAACGGCCGCGTGGCGCCGTAGCCGCCCACGGTCAATTGCTCGGCCCGCAGCCGCGTGTAGCTCACCAGATAGTTGAACACGGCGTTGGCCCGCGCCAGCGTGAGCTGATGAGGATTGGCCCAGCGCGCGGCCTGCAGCGGCTGGTTGTCCACGTGCGCCTCGATGCCCACGCGGTGGCCCGGATAGCGACGGTCCAGCTCATCGACCACGGCCTCGAGCAGCTTGCCGCCGCCGGGCGTGAGCTGCGCGTCCTCGCCGGCGAAGAGCTGGGAGGCGGCGATGTCCGCGCGCACCTGCTCGCCTTCGCGCCGCACCTCGACGCCGGGGACCGAGATCACCGGCAGGTTGTCGCGGAGACTGTTGTTGGGCTCGATCAGCGCGCCGCCCCGTCGCCGCACCGAGGCCAGCAGGTTGTCGAACTTCCGCTGGTTGTCGACGGTTTGCGACTGCACGCCCTGCAACTGGGCCGTGACGCCGCGGAGTTGCTCGCGGAGCGCCTCGTTCTCGGCCTTGTGCAGGCTGGCGTCTTGCTGCGCCTCGGCCAGCACCTTGTAGAGCTGCTCGTTGGTGGCGTTCAGGCTGTTCAGCCTGCCCTGCTGCTCGCGGTTTTGCTGCACGAGCTCCAGTTGCTGGTTCTGCGCGAGCTGCGACTGCCCCTTCCACGGCGTCAGCGACGCCATCGAAGGCCACGGCCCGCTTTGGCAGCCGGCCAGCAGCAGCGCCCCCGTAAAGCCCAGCGTCGTGCAGCCCAGCCAGGCCCGATGTTTCCTATTGCGCATTTGAGACTCCGGTCGTTCATCCGGTGTCGCCACGAAACGCTCTGCGACGCGGTGATGCCGCGCGAGACTTTGTCCTGCGCGTCCGCACGCCCGGCGCAGGCAGTGGCAAAGCTAGCGCAGGGATCGCGAGACGACTCGGGGCGGGCCGAATGGTAGAGTTCCGGTTTTCAACACACAAGGCGTGTTGAATCAGCCTCCGGCGAGATGGAGACTGTGGGCCAAGCGGGGATTCGCGGAAAGAGGGCTTGCAGGCGGACGGCGGCGGGGTAAAACAAGGGCAACGCGGACGTGATAGCTTTGCAAGCGATCAGGCAGCAAGCAATCAGGCAGGCAAGCCTCAGGCAGGCAAGCAATGACTATCCCTCGCCAACAGCGTCCGACTTATTGCCGAAGCCGTCGTTGGCGTCTTTCGTCGTCGCCGCCGCGCGCTGGATCGCATCGTACACCTCGCGGCGATGGACGGGGATTTCCTTGGGGGCTTCGATCCCCAGCCGAACTTTGTCACCCCGAATTTCCACCACCACGATGGTGATATCGTTGTTGATGACAATGCTCTCGTTCTTCTTGCGCGATAGCACCAACATGGTCCATCCCTCACTTGATGGCGGCGTTTCCCTACTCTTGCGCCCTTAGGCCGGACATACGCCCCCCCCGGACGGTGACACCACCACTGTGACACTACCGGGAGACTTCGTCCGCGTCATCTCCGGAGACTCGTAGGAGAGTCGTAGGAGAATCGTGCGGTGCGGTGTGCATCGCCTACCGATGCACCCGCGGCGCATGCCTTTACGCAGTTTGTGACTCCAATAACAGTCTAAAGCCAGCCGCCCAAGAGTCAAGCAACTCGCGGGCCGATTTGGCACGCCCTCCGGCCGTTCGGACGCATAGATGCGCCATCCGAAGAGGGCCGAAAAACCCGTAGACACACCGTGGACATTATTCCGGCCATCCAGCCGCTGTCAACCTATCTTCGCCAGTCTTCCTAATATCCATAGTCGTAACTGCTTTGTAGTGAAGGACTAACGATCTTCGGTCTGGCAAGTCTCGGTGTGGATCCCTGGGCAGACATTCCGCGTCGGGAGGCGCAGTCGACGGGGCATTACCCGCAGCGCGAGTTTCCACGGCCATTAAGATGCTACGGGCTAGTGTGGCGTCAACTTTGATTTTTTGGGTAGAGGCTTGCCGCAATCCGCCAACAACAACACCTGCGCGTGAGTCCGCTTCTTCGCAGCGACCTTTTCCTTCGTCACCAGTTGCGAGAGTTCTCTTCGTTCGTCCTTGTCGAGCTTCACGACATACCGCTTGTGCATGGCTTCCCTCCTTGGATCGGAATCCCTTCCGCCATTGGAGAGAAATCACCGAATCAGCGAACCCCAAAAATCAAAGTTGACGCCACACTAGTGTCAGGGCGGACGGATTGACAATCCGTCCTACGGTGTCTCAAACAGCGGCCGCTCCGAGTTGACCAGCAGCCAGGTCACAGCGGCGACCAGGTACGTCGAGCCGACGACGGCGAACACCACGCCCCAATCGAATCGCTTAGCGACCAGCGCGAAGACGACCGGCGAGAGTACGGCGGCGAGAGTGGCCACGGTGTTCACCACGCCGAACACCGTGCCGGTGGCACGGCCGGAGACGTCGGTGATCGCGCCCCAAGCGGTGGTCAGCCCTGAGTCGGCGAAAAACTTCACGCCGCACAGCATCCAGCAGAACAGATAGGGGTCGTCGAATACGGCCAGGGCGCCGACCACCAGCACGCAGGCCATCCCCTTGCCGCCGGCGCCGATCGCCGTGCGAGCCCAGCGGCGACTCCCCAGGCGGCGGATCAGCCAGTCGTTGAGATACCCGCCCACCGCGCCGCCGCAGGCCCCGCCGAGGAGTGGCAGCGCGGAATAGATGCCCATCTCGGCGAACGTCAAGCCGTGCACTTTGGCCAGAAAGAACGGCACCCAGGCCACGTAAACCTGGTCGGCGAACGTGCTGGCGAACTGCTGCACGACCAGGAACACAAAGTTGGGGATCGCGGAGGACCGCAGGCTGCGAAGCGTGGCGAGCGTGCCGCCGCCAGCACCCCGGCTGCTGGCAGCAGCCGGGGTGCTTTCCGCCGGAGTGCTGGCGACTTCGTCTCCTTCAATCAACCGCCGCTCCGCTTCGTTCACGCGCGGATGCTGTCCCGGCGTGCTGCGAAACAGCGTCAGGAAGAGCACCCCCAGCACCAGGCCTGCGCCGGCGAAAATCACCAGCGCCGTCCGCCAGTCGATCCCCAGCCAGCCGATGAGCACCGTGGCGAAGACCACGTTGGCGCTGGCCGCGCCGAGTCGGCCGAAGAACACCGCCGACCAGCCTTGCAGCGCGGTTCGGCTCGCCGCCGGGAACCAGGTCCGGCTGATTTTGCTCAGGCTCGGATAGCACCCCGACTGGCCGACGCCAAACAGCACGCGCACGCCATGCATCGCCCCTGGCCCCAGCGCCCAGCCGTGCAGGGCCAGCGCGCACGACCAGACGACGATGGCGATCGTGAGAAACCCGTGCGTGCCCAGCACGTCCGCCAGCAGACCGCAGGGCAATTGGGCGACGGCATAGCTGGCGTTGAATGTCGAGTCCATCGCGCCCAGCTCGACCACGTCGAGGTTCCACTCCCGGGCCAACTCCGGCTTGATGAGCGCGAACGTGTAGCGGTGCAAATAGAGCATCCACGACGCGGAGCAGGCCAGGGCGAAGACGACCCAGCGTACGCGGGTGGGCGTTTGCAAATGCCCCGCGATCGGCGACCAGGCATCGGCGGTTCGCGGTGGTTCGTCTCTCACGGCCGCCTGATGCTACACGGTCGTTGGCGGTGAAACGCAATAATGCCGCCCAAAGCGGTTTCGCAGGAACTCCTCCAGGTCGATTTCCTCCTGGCGGACAAAGCCCGTGCCGGTCAAGTGGCCCGTGGCGTGCAGGTCGAGGGCGGCGCAGATGGCGGCCGCGGTGGTGATTTGGATGGCGCTCCACGCCTCTCCGTCGATCGTCTGCGAGTAGATCTTTCGCGCGTCGCTGATCTGCACGAGCTGTCCCTTACGCTGGCCGGTGATCGTACAGAAGATGACCACGACATCCTGGAACGTGATGGGAATCGCCGACTCCAGGATGTCCTTCAGCATCTCGCGCCGCTGGTTCATCCGCAGCTCGTTAACCAGGAAAGCCGCCAGGTCGCGATGGCCGACGTAGCGGATCGTCTTGTAGTTCAGCTCTTGGACTTTCCCTTCAAGGGTCTCGCAGAGCGTGCCGACGCCGCCGGACGTATTGAAGGCCTCGTAGCGGAGGCCGTCGAGCGAAAACTCCTCCAGGCCCTCCAGGGGCAAGGCCTCGATCATGCGGCCCAGGTGGATCGCCTGGCAGGGATTGCAGTATTCGTTGATCAGGCCGTCGGTGGACCAGGTCAGGTTGTACTTCAGCGCGTTGGTGGGGAACTGCGGTAACGCGCCGACGCGGAGGTGCACCGTGTCGAGCGTGTCGAACTCCCGCGCCAGGCGGCTGGCGACAATGGAAATGAACCCCGGCGCTAGCCCGCACTGCGGCACGAAGACCTGGCCGCCCTGGGCTTGCTCGGCGACCCGCCGCACCTTCTGCGTGGTTTCGACGTCTTCTGTCAGGTCGAAGTAGCTCAAGTGCTGCTCGCGGGCGACTTCCGCCACGAGCGGATTAAAGCGGAAACTGAGCGCGGAGATTACCGCCTGCCGGCCGCGCATCAGCCGTGCCAGCTCGTCGCGATGGGTGGCGTCCAGCGTGGCGGTGGCCACGGACGATTGCTGGTGTGCCCGATCCAAAGCGGCGCGGTCCTGGTCAGCCACCAGGACGTCATAATCGCCCGTGCCGGTCAGGAACT
>JBGQHD010000405.1:0-5443 GCA_041497795.1 Planctomycetia bacterium | reverse complement strand
CGCGGCATTGCCAGGCGCTGGTGCGGCGATTGACGGGCCGCATGGAGGCCCTTCGCGTGCGCTGGGAGGCCCCGCTGGTCGTGGCCATGCTCGGCGGCACCGGCACCGGCAAGAGCACGCTGGTCAACGCGCTGGTCGGCGCCGAGGTCACGGTGGCCGGCCGGGAGCGGCCGACGACACGGGTGCCGACGCTGATTTGCCGCCCCGAGTATTCGCCCGCCGATTTCGGCATCAGCACGGAGCGCGTCGAGGTCGTGCACCGCGACTTGCCGGCGCTCCGCGACTGGGTGCTGCTCGACTGCCCGGACCCCGATACGACCGAAGACGAGCCGCCCAGCAGCCCGGCGCCCAGCAGCCCGGCTGCTCCGCAGCAGCCGGGCTGCTCGACAGGCGCTCCGCCGGGCACGAATCTCGCCCGCCTCCGCGAGCTGCTGCCGCAATGCGACGTGCTCATCGTCACGACCACGCAGCAGAAGTATCGCAGTGCCCGCGTGAACGAGGAGCTGGCGGCGGCCGCCACCGGCGCGCGGCTGGTGTTCGTGCAAACGCACGCGGCGACCGACGAGGACATCCGCGGCGACTGGCGGAAGGTGCTCGCGGCCGAGTACGAGCCGAGCGAGATGTTCTTCGTCGATTCGCTGGCGGCTTTGGCCGATGCGCGGGCCGGCGTCGCGCCGCGCGGCGAGTTCGCCCGGCTGGTCGATCTGCTGTCGCGCGAGCTGGCCGGCTCGGCCGCCCACCGCATCCGCCGGGCGAACTTCCTCGACCTGGCCGAGCAAACGCTGGCCGCCTGCCGTGGCAAGTTGGCCGATGGCTTGCCGGCGATCGAGCGCCTCGAAGCGGCCGTCGCCGAGCAGCGTGCCCGGCTGGCGGCCCGCGCCGCCGACGAGCTGCGGCGCGAGCTGCTGGCCAGCCGCCGCCCTTGGGAAAACCGCCTGCTGGGCGAGGTCGCCGGGCGATGGGGCCTCAGTCCGTTCTCGCTGGTCCTGCGAGCTTATCAAGGGCTCGGCGGGCTGATCGCCGGCGCCACGCTGCTGCGGCTGCGGTCGCCGGCTCAACTGGCGATCTGGGGCGCTCTCGAAGGGGCCCGCCGGCTGCGCGACCGCCGCCAGCGCGACGCGGCCGAGCAGGTCTGGTCGCGGGCCGCGGCCTGGGGCTGGGACGAAAGCGAGCTGCGATCGGCCGGGCTGATCGTCGATGGCTTTGCCGCCGACGCCGGCCTGCCGCGCGACGAGTTGCACGGCGACGCCCTGGCCGCGCAGGCCAACCGCAGCGGCGCCGAGTTCGTGCAAGCCGCCGGGACGCAACTGCAAGCCGTGATCGCCCACCTGGCGTCGCGGCACGCGGCCTGGTGGATCCGCTGGCCCTACGAGCTGGCCCTATTGGCGATGCTCGGCGTGTTGCTCTATCGGCTGGGCAAGAACTACTTCTACGACACCTGGCTTGGCCCCGAGTTCTTCCGCGTCACCACGCCGGCACAGGTGCACGGCATGGATTTCTTCGTGCAGTCCGGCTTCTGGCTGCTGGCCTGGTGTCTGCTGCTGCTCTGGCTCTTCACGACTCGCCTGCGGCGAGGCCTGCGGGGAGCGATCGACGACTTGGCCGGCCGCTGGACCCGCGAGCCGCCGCTGGCCGGACTCTTCGCCGGCGTCGCCAGCCAATGCCAGACCGCCCGCCACTTCGACGAGGAGTGTCAACGCCTGCAAGGCAAGCTCGGCCAGACGCGCCGGCAGATCGAGACGCCGAGCGGACTCGGCCGGCGGACGGGACACGGAGGATGACAGGGTGAGGGGGTGAACGTCCAACATCGAACGTCCAACGTCCAACATCGAACAGACGAAACGCAGTCCAATCTTCGTTCGATGTTGGAAGTTGGACGTTGGACGTTCGATGTTCAGATCGGAACCGATCGAGAAAGCATAAATCGCTTGTCGCCCGGCCGCCCGGTAACCCCCTCACCTTGTCACCCCTCACCTTGTCACCTTGTCATGCCGCCACCAGGCCCGCGCCAAGAACCAGGCATTGGCCGCATAGCGCGGCAGCATGCGGCGCGGCTCACGCCAGATGCGGTAGGCCCATTCCAGGCAGAGGCGTTGGAGCCAGCGCGGCGCCCGCTGTACTCGGCCCGCGACGAAGTCGAACGAGGCCCCCAATTGCACGCAGGCCGGCACGCCCAACGCCTGGTAGTTCTCGTGCAGCCAGATCTCTCCCTTCGGCTGGCCCAGCGCGACGAAGAGCAGGTCCGGCGCGGCGGTGCGGATGCGCTCGATCAGCCGGGCATGCTCGGCCGGAGTCAGCGGCCGAAACGGCGGCACTTCCACCCCGGCGATCGTCAGCCCGGGATAGAGCCGGCACAGGCGATTGGCCGCCTCGTCGGCCACGCCCGGCGCGCCGCCGAGGAAGAACACGCGATGCCCACGCTCGGCCGCCCGCCGGCAGAGGGCATAGATCAGGTCCGAGCCCGCCACACGCTCGGGCAACGGCCGGCCGACCCGCCGCGAGTACCACACCAGCGGCATCCCGTCAGCCAGAATGAACGCGGCGTCACGATTCACCGCGGCCAGACGCGGATCGCTCTCGGTTAGCATCGCGTAGTTGAGGTTGGCCGTGATGAAGTAACCCGGCTCGCGAGCCGCGATCAGCCGCTCGACCTCGTCCACCGCCCGCCCGAACGTCACCGGCAATAGCGGCAGCCGCCAAAGATCGACGGGCGACACCGAGGGGGCGTAATGTGACGTGGCGAGGGTCATCGGGCATCCTGCGAAGTGTGGCAACGTTTGAGTCGGCCAGACGGCGCGTGTTGTCGCCTGCGCCGTTCAGTCAACCCTATCCCACGCCTGTGGCGAGCTCGGCTCAGGCTCGTCAGCTTGTCGAGCGCTGGTGACGGTCGTAGCGGTTCTGCCGTAACGCGCGATTCCTCGGCCCGACGGCTCGAGCGCCGCTCGCTCGCCGGCGCCTCTGGCACGAACGCCCGTATTCAAAACTCCTGGCACGGGTGCTACGATAGGCGCCTCAGCCGCTGTAGCGTGACCGCGGCATGGCCCAGGGACGGGCATGGCCCGGCATGGCCCGGGGACGTAGCTCAATTGGGAGAGCACCGGCTTTGCAAGCCGGGGGTTGCCGGTTCGATCCCGGTCGTCTCCACTTAACGCAACATTCGCCGAACGCTTGATTTAGCGTACCTGCCTGCGTCGGGCAGTGCGGCCTGGAATCCCTTCCAAAAGTGGTAGCTCTACCACTTTGGGGATGAAAGGAACGCACAACATGCCCAGACGCAACGGTCACGTCCCCGCCTACCGACTCCACAAGCCCTCCGGCCAGGCGAGGGTCATTGTCGGCGGCCAACATGTCTATCTTGGCCCGTACGGCTCCCCGGAAAGCCGGGAGCGGTACGCGCGGCTGGTGGCCGAGCTGCCGGCGTCCGCCGGGGCCAGACGAGAGATCAATGGCGAATTTTCCAGGATCGACAACGTATCTCTCAATGAAGTAATCCTGCGCTACTGGGAGTTCGCTCAGTCGTACTACACGAAGGACGGCAAGCCGACCAAGGAGCTGGCCTGCATGAGGGAGGCCTTGCGCCCGCTCCGCCAGCTCTATGGCCGTACAGCAGCGGCGGAATTTGGACCCAAAGCCCTCAAGACCGTGCGGCAGCGTCTAGTGGAACAAGACCTGTGCCGCAACGTGGTGAATCACAGGATCAGCCGGATCAAACGCGTCTTCAAATGGGCCGTTGCCGAGGAGCTCATCCCGGCGCCGGTCCACCACGGCCTCCAGGCAGTGGCTGGACTCCGCTACGGACGTACCAAGGCACGTGAGACCGAACCAGTGCGCCCCGTAGCGGATGAGTGGGTCGAAGCCCTGCTGCCCTTCTTGACGCCCACGCTTGCTGCCATGGTGCGGGTCCAGCGGCTGACCGGCATGCGGCCGTGCGAGCTGGTGCTGATGCGTGGATGCGACATTGATCGGGTTGACGAAGTCTGGACCTATGAGCCCCACGATCACAAGATGCGTTGGCGGGGCCACCGTCGGCTTGTCCCGATCGGTCCGAAGGCCCAGCGGGTTCTGCAGCTGCTCCTTGACCGCCCGCCTGACGCCTACTTGTTCTCGCCACAGCGCGTGCGCGAGATCACCGACAAGGTCCGCAAGAAGTGCGCGCATTTGCGGCGAATCAAACGCCATCTCTCGCTACTCCAGAAGAAGGGGCTCATTACCTTTTTGGCAAAGGTGCTCGCTACGGATGAAGAGCCCACCGAGGACTCCGAACCGTTGGTCTATTGGCAGGGCGGTCGATGGCTAGAAGACCTACATTCTCGGATCGAAGAGGATCTCTTGTTGGTGCAGGACACTGATCTGCCAACCGTGAGGATCAATGCTGCAGAGTCTCGTGGTGATCGCCAGACCACTCGGCTGGAGGATAACGTTGACCTCATGGTCGATCGCATCGCTCCGGTGCTTGAGGCAAAGCTGTTGGAGCGCATCCAAAAGAAACGTGGACCTGGACGACCTCGAAGCGAATTAGTTGCCGAGCGCAACCGTGTGCTCCGGGACTTGGTGGCCGAGAAGTCGATTACAACTCCCGCACGACGGGTCGCATCGTCTCGGTTGGCAAAGAACAAACACGTCCCCTTGAGCTTCCCGGCGCCGACCTTCAGACAGTGCTCCAGGTAGCGGTGATCATCCTGGTAGGGCTCGGGGTGCACCACCACCGCGTGATCGACTCCGCTCTCCTCCATACACTTGAGCAGGTGTTCGGGAGTCGCTGCCTCCTCGGGCTAGTAGGCTCCCCGGGCATGGTAGGGGAAGCGTGGGTCCCGGTTGCCGGCGAAGTAGTGCAGGTGTCAGTCCACCTCCAGGGTGCGCTCTGGGGCGGCTGGTGCGGCGGTCGCTGGCAACACGGTGGCGGCCGTCGCGGCCGCGCCGCTGCGGATCAAGTCACGTCGCGAGATCAGGTCGGTCATGGCGATTCCTGGCTGCTGGACGGCCCTCGAACCCAGGGGCTCCGCCGCGGGGCAGGTAACTGACCCTGCCCCTGCCGTGTGTCAAAGTGAGCCCAGCATACTCAATCCCGCCGGTCGGCGGGGGGGCAGGTGTCGCGCGCGACTAATCAGGTCGTCCCGGACCGTGGCTCCTGGGTCGCCCCGGGTCCTGGGCATTGCCGGTGGTGGGCTTCGGCGACGATCGAGTGGGGCATAAAATGAATGGACATGCAGCGCACGCCCAGACCGGCCGCGCCTGTATCGGCAGCGCGCGCAAATCGCAGGAACTGAACTAGCCGGCTCGCCAAAATTCCTGGCGCCAGGAATTTTGTCGGGCGCTGCCTTCCGGTGTCGCCGATCCCTCCGCGCTGCAAAGGCCGGTCAGCATGACTTGCTGGCGTAGCACACTTAGCGGCTGTCGCACCGTCAGATAGGCAGCCGTGGATGCAGTATCTGGGTGGCTCGGG
>JBGQHD010000404.1:0-5443 GCA_041497795.1 Planctomycetia bacterium | reverse complement strand
GAGCGCGGCGTGCGGTTCGTACAGCTCTACCACGGCGGCGGCGGTGCCGGCTCGTGGGACGCCCACAGCGGGCTGAAGGCGAACCACACGTCGAACTGCGCCGCGGTCGATAAGCCGATCGCGGCCCTGCTCCGCGACCTCAAGCGGCGCGGCCTCTTGGACGAGACGCTCGTCGTGTGGGGCAGCGAGTTCGGCCGCACGCCCGGCTCCGAAGGGGCCGATGGCCGCGACCATCATCCCTTCGGCTTCTCCGTCTGGCTGGCCGGCGGCGGCATCAAGCGCGGCGTCGTCCACGGCGCCACCGACGAGCTAGGCATCCTGGCCAGTGAGAGCCCACACTACGTGACCGACGTCCACGCCACCGTGCTGCACCAGTTGGGCCTGGACTCCCGCAAGCTGGAAGTGCCGGGCCGCAAGCGGCTGGACATCGAGCACGGGCACGTGATCCGCGAGATCATTGCGTAGACGGGCCATTTGAGCAGCGCCGTGTTCTGCCGATGCGGACGAATTGGGCCGAGAGTAAAATGGCTGCAAGAGATCGCCCAAGAAGGAGCAAATCATGGCCACGACGCTCGACTCGATGCTTGTCCAAAGTCCGGAAGTCTGCGGAGGGCGAATCCGCATCGATGGCACGCGGATCACCGTCCATCGCATCGCCACGCTCTATCGGCAGGGCCAATCTGCGGAAGATATCGTTCGCACGTATCCAAATCTCCCCGTCGGCCAGGTCTACGCTGCCCTGGCTTACTACCACGCGAACCGCGCCGAGATGGATGCCGACCTCGCGGCCGACGACACCAAGTACGACCAGCTTAAGCAGGAGGAGCTTGCTCGGCGCGGTGCCCCATGACCGAAGCCCGGCTCTACGTGGACGAGGATGCGAACGAACACGCAGTCGTACAAGGCCTGCGTTTGCGCGGCATCAATGTGCTGACCACCCTCGACGCCGGACATTCAGGGGCCGCTGACGAAGAGCAGCTCGCGTTCGCCGCCGCTCAAGGGCGAGCCATCTACACCTTCAACGTAGGTCATTTCGCGCGATTGCACGGCGATTGCCTGAAGCAGGGCACCCAGCACTACGGCATCATCGTGATTCCCGACCAGCGCTATTCGGTCGGCGAGAAAATTCGGTGTTTAGCAGGCTTGCTGCGGCGAGTGTCGGGCGAGGAAATGATGAACCGGATGGAGTACCTGTAGCGGGTCGCCTTAGTCGCAATCTATCGCGTCGCTCCGCTCTTGCTTCCCCCCACCGAAAACAGGTGCCCGTACGTCCGCACGTACATCCGCCCGCCCGCCACCGCCGGCGTGCTGTGGCAGATGTCGTTCAGCTCGTTGCGCGCCAGCAGCTCGTACTTGGCCGAGGCGGCCAGCACGACCACCTGACCCTTGGCAGAGACGCAGTACAGCTTGTCGTTGACACAGATGGGCGAGCCGAAGAAGTTCGCCCCCGAGGCGCCCGAGACGCGCTTGTTCCAGTTTACCTTGCCGCTGCGGCTATCCAGGCAGGAGACGATGCCGCTATCGCCCCACAGGAAGAGCAGATTGCCCTTGGCAATCGGCGTGGGCACGTAGGGGGCGCCCTCTTTCTGTTCGACACGGTACGCCCGCTGCGGCTCGCGGCCGGCTTTGGGGTCGCCGGGGCGAATCGCCACCAGATAGTTGCCGCCGGCCCCCTCGCCGCAGGTGGCGGTGATGAAGTCGCCGGCCAGCACCGGCGAGCTGACGCTGCGCTTGGTCAGGAGCGGTGCGCTGCCGACCTCGCTGATCTCCCAGTTCACCTTGCCGGTATGCGGGTCGATGCCCGTCACGCCGTGCGCCTTGCTGTTGAAGATGAGCTGCGGCGCGCTCCCTTTCGGCTGGTACAGGCAGGGCGTGGAGTACGCCACCAGGTCGCTGCGGCGCGGCGTCTTCCAGCGGACTTCGCCCGTCTTGCGGTCCACGGCGACGAGGGAGCTGTCCCCCTTCTGGTTCGGATCGACTTTGTCCACGTCGTCCTGCTCGTTGCCGATGATCACCAGGTCCTCGAAGACCACGGGCGAGGTGCCGCAACTGTGCTGACTGACAAACGCGCCGAGCTTGCACCGCCACATCTCTTTGCCCGAGTGGTCCAGCGCCAGCAGCGTGTACTCCTCCGGTGTGGACCAAGCGACGTAAACGCGCTCCTCATCCACGGCCGGCGTGGCCGAGGCGAAGCTGTTGAACGGGTGCTTGCGGTGAAGGGTCGAAGAGTACTTCTTCGCCCACAGGATGCGGCCGTCGTCGGCGTGCAGGCACACGACCTGCCGCTCAGCCGATTTGCTGTCGTCGGCGCAGGTCAGGAAGATCTTCTCGCCCCACAGCACCGGCGACGAATGCCCGCCGAGGGGCAGATCGACCTTCCAGTTGAAATCCGAGTTCTTCCACTCGACCGGGATGGTCTTGGCATCGCTGATGCCCTGGCCGTTGGGGCCGCGGAAGCGGGTCCACTCTTGCGCCGTTCCCGGCAGGCCACAGGCAATGAGGACGAGAAAGCTCGAAACCAACGGGCGAGTCAGGTGCCTCATGGGGACTCCTCTTGGGCGGGCTTGGTCGTGGCGGATCGTGCGTACAAGCACCCCGGCTGCTCTCAAGCAGCCGGGGTGATGGGGCGCCATCGGCGTGACAGCCAGACATCGTAACCGTCCACCGCCATCATTGCCAACAGAACCGCCTCGCTGTTGGGGGAGTGCAGCCAAGACTTCGGCCGAGGAACTCGGGCTAGCCCGTTTGTTCTTTTAGCGCCTCGGCGATGATGTCGCACCCCTGGTGGGCTTGCTTCTCGGTCAGGTTCATGGCCGGCAGCAGGCGGAGCACGGTGCCGTGGGTGCAGTTGATGAGCAGGCGCTTTTCCATGCAGGCTTTGACGATCGGGGCGCCTTCGATCGCCAGCTCGATGCCGATCATCACGCCCAGCACGCGCACTTCCTGGATCAGCTCGCACTCGCTGGCCAGCTCGGTCAGCCGGCTGCGGAAGACCTGGCCGATGCGCTGGGCGTTCTTCAGCAAGTCGTCGTTCTCGATCATCTCGATGGCGGCGATGCCGGCCCGGGCGGCCAGCGGGTTGCCGCCGAACGTGCAGGCGTGGGTGCCGGGCCGCAGGCTGCGGGCGATCTCCGGCGTGGTGAGCAGGGCCGCGCCGGCCAGGCCGCCGCAGACGCCCTTTGCCAAAGTCATGATGTCGGGCGTGACGCCGAAGTGCTGATAGGCGAACCAATGCCCCGTGCGGCCGAAGCCGGATTGCACCTCGTCGAAGATCAGCAGCAGCTCGTGGTCGTCGGCCAGCCGGCGGAGGCCTTGCAGAAAGCCGTCGGGCGGGATGCGGATGCCCCCTTCGCCCTGCACCGGCTCGACCAGGATGCCGGCTGTCTCGTCGTCGATCGCCTTCTCGACCGCATCCAGATCGCCGTAGGGGCAGTAGACGAAGCCGGGCACGAGCGGGCCGATCCCCTCGTGATACTTCGGTTGGGCCGTGGCGGTGACCGTGGCCAGCGTGCGGCCGTGAAAGCCCCCTTCGAAGGTAATCAGCTTGTAGCGTCCCTTGGGCGTGTGCAGCCGAGCGAGCTTGATGGCCGCCTCGTTGGCCTCGGCCCCGGAATTACAGAAGAACGCCTGCCCGCCGAAGCTCCGCTCGGAGAGCGCCTTGGCCCACAGCCCTTGGGCTTCCATATACCAGGTGTTGGGCACATGGATCAGCGTGGCCACCTGCTCTTGCACGGCCCGCACGACTGGTTCGGGGCAGTGGCCCAGGATGTTGCAGCCCCAGCCGGGGAAGAAGTCGAGGTAGCGGTTCCCCTCGGCATCCCAGACGTGCGACCCCTCGCCCCGCGTCAGGCAAACCGGATAGCGCGTGTAGTTGGGAATGACGTACTGAGCGAAGAGCTCGATGACTTCGGCCGAGGCGGAGGTCGCGGTAGGCATGGACGCGGGACGTGGGGTGTGCGTGTATGGCAAGGAAGACGTTGGGCACCAGGGACGGCCAGAATGACAGGGCCGAGAAGATCGAGGTTCGCGCCGGCCGCCCCAAGCGCTTCTGGCGCAGTTTACCGCGTTGCTGGCGGCGATTGAAGCGCCGGATGTTCGGCCGTTCCGACAGGGCGCAGAGGAAGGAGGCGATGACGCCCCGAGCCGGAGAGCGGTCGCGGGAGCGAGCTGCGCTGCGTTCGCCGCCGGCTCCTTCGCCGCCAGGGCTATTTTCGCCGGTTGCCGATGAACCAGCCCAGGCCGCAACCGCCCGCCAAGCCGCAAACCAACCCCAGAGCGAACACGGCAACGATCGTGGAAACTTCCACCTCGGTGATGTGGGCCAGCAGATACATCGTCATCTCCCAATTGCGGCGGGGTCGTGGCAACGGCGGCAACGCGGACCAAGAGCGGCTGCCAGCGAGAAAAAAGCATATCAATCAAGCCAGCCTGACGCCAGCCGATTTGGCCGTGGCACGGGCTTCCAGCCCGTGAAATCACGGCCAGGATCGCCGTGCCACGCACCGTGACCGGTCGCGGAGTAGGCGGGCGCCGCTTAGTGTAGTCGTGTCGCTCCGCGAGACGAACATCTCGCGGAGCGAGATGACTACACTGACGGCACGCGGAGCGTGCCTACTACTTTGATGGTCACCGCCGAATCTCGAACCCCGCGAACTTGCCGCCGGCCGGGCGCACGCTGACCTGCGTCTCTTGGATGTACGGGGCCATTTGCTCCTCCACGGCAGCGAGAAAGGCGTCCAGCTCTTCCGCTTCGCCTTCGGCCACCAGCAGCACGCGGTCGTCGGGCAGGTTCTGCACGTAGCCGCGGACGTCGAAGCCGCCGGCGATCTCCCGCGTGGTGTAGCGAAAGCCGACCCCCTGCACGCGGCCGCGGAAGTGCACTTGTCGCTGCTCTTGGGCCATCGCCGCCCTCCTACTCGGTGAGCACGTCTTCCAGGCGGGAGATGCAGACCACCTCGTGCAGCCGCACCCAGGTCGAGCGGCGATTGGCGTGCACGCCGTGCAGCCGGCTGTTGACGAGATAGGTTTCCCGCGAGGTGGCCGTATCGCGCAGGTCGTGAACGTCGGCGTCCCGCAGCACGATCCAATCGCCGTGGCAACGGTCGAGCCGGCCGATGACGATGTACGGGCTGCTCAAGTCGAGCACCACGACCTGGCCGGCCAGATCGTCCCAGACCACGCGGGTATCTGCGTTCATCGGCTGTCTCCCCGATTGCACCGTCGATCGAAGCAGCAGGCACACAAAGTAGCAAGCACGCTCCGCGTGCCGTAGAACGGAATTCATTCCGTTCGTGACATAGATGTCGAGGGAGCAGTCGAACGGAATGAATTCCGTTCCACTGCCGTCTGCTGACGGCACGCGGAGCGTGCCTGCTACTTTGGCCGAAGGCATTATCGCCGATCCGCGGCCGGGCCGAAACGGCGCTTGTTTTTTCGGCGCGGG
>JBGQHD010000403.1:0-5453 GCA_041497795.1 Planctomycetia bacterium | reverse complement strand
GGGGGGGGTGGGGGGTGGCGCCATGGGTATGCCTATTGGGGTTTGGATACACCCCCACCCACCCGCCGCAGCTCCCTCAGGCGCCGCTGCGCCTGGGCGGCGCCGCCGAGACGCCCTCAAGGCCGCCGCTGACGCGGAGCACCTCGCCGGTGATCCAGGCCGCCTCGTTACTGCACAAGAAGGCCACAGCGTCCGCGATGTCCGACGCTTCGCCCCAGCGGCCCAGCGGGATCGCGGACCGGATGCGCTCGATCATTTGCTCTTCGCTCAAGTTCAGCGAGCGGCAGCGCTGGGCCATGACGGTCTTGTTGAACTCGGTGTACACCGGCCCGGGGCTGACCGCGTTCACCCGCACGCCGTAGGCCGCCAACTCCAGGGCCAGCGTGCGCGTGAGGCTGATGACACCGGCCTTGGCCACGTTGTACGCCGCCACCAGGGCCGCCGGGTTCTGCCCGTTGACCGAGGCGATGTTGACGATTGCCCCGGAGCCTTGCCGCTCCATGATCCGCCCGGCGGCGCGACAACAATAGAACGTGCCGGTCAGAGTGATCCCCAGCACGCGCTGCCATTCCTCGTCGCTCAGCTCGACGACGGGGGCGACGTTCTGCCCGACGCCGGCATTATTGACGAGGATATCCAGCCGCCCGCGCGCCGCGGCGATCTGCTCGAAGCAGCGCGTCACCGAAGCGCTGTCGGCGACGTTCAACTCGATGGCTTCGGCAGTCAGCCCGTCGCGGGTGAGGGCGTCGGCGGCCGCGGCGGCCTTGGGGTGCTGCACGTCGGCCAGGAGAATGGCAGCACCACGCCGGGCGAGGGTCGTGGCGATCGCCAGGCCGAGCCCTTGCGCGGCTCCTGTCACGACTGCCATTTGACCGTCCAGAGAATGCGTGGGGGAATTGCTCATGGTTTGGACGTTCGATGTTCGGCCGGTTTCAGCCGGCTGTCTTCTCTCGCCTTGTTCGGCCGGTCGATCTAAAATGTCGGGCGCCAATCGGCAGGGAACCAGCCCCCGGATCGGGACGATTCATCTTCCGCACAACATACCACGGAGTCACTGCCATGGAGCTTACGGAGCCCCCAACTCAGCATTCTTGGCCCACCGAGGAGGACCAGCGCTGGTCCACGACGCGGGTCCCGCCCGACGTGCTGGGCCAGGCCGACGACGACGACGACGACGATGACGACTTCGACGACGACGACGACGACGATTTCGACGACGACTTCGACGACGACTTCGAGGCCGAGCTGGACGAGGAGCTGGAGCGCGAGCTGGCCGAGAAGTTCGCCGACGACGGCTTCGAGCAAGTCAAGGAGGAGATGGACGAGGAGCTGGAAGTCTCCGAGGATGCGCTGGCCGAAGACGAGGACGCGCCCGTCACCGATGGGAGCGACGTGGAGGTGGCCGAGCCGGGTGAAGAGGAACCGGAATAACAAGGGAATGACGAATGTCGAATGACGAATGACCGAATGACGAGCCGCTCCTCTCGTCATGCTCCTTCATTCGTCATTCTGTCATTCGTCATTCGACATTCTGTTGCCCCCATGTTGCACATCGCGTCCCAAGTCAACGAGGCGGTGCAGGCCGTTCGCCGCCAGTGGGATCACACGCCCCGCGCGGGCATCATCCTGGGCACCGGGCTGGGCGGGCTGGCCGAGGAAATCGAGGCCGGCGTCCGCATCCCTTACGCGGCCATCCCGCACTTCCCCCGCTCCACGGCCATCAGCCACGCCGGCAACCTCGTCTGCGGGCGGCTGAATGGCGTGAGCGTCGTGGCGATGGAGGGGCGGTTCCACGCCTACGAGGGCTGGTCGTATCAGCAGATCACCTTCCCCGTCCGGGTGATGAAGGCCCTGGGGGCCGGGCTGCTGATCGTCTCCAACGCCTGCGGCGGCATGAACCCGCAGTTCGCCTGCGGCGACATCATGGTCATCGACGACCACATCAACCTGATGGGCGGCAACCCGCTCATCGGAGTGAACGACGACAGCCTCGGCCCGCGCTTCCCCGACATGTGCCGGCCGTATGACCCGGCGCTGATCGACAAGGCCCTGGCCATCGCCCGCCGCGAAGACTTCGCCGCCCACAAGGGGGTGTTCGTGGCCGTCACCGGGCCGAACCTGGAGACGCGGGCCGAGTACCGCTTCCTGCGGATGATCGGGGCCGACGCCGTCGGCATGTCTACCGTGCCGGAGGTGCTGGTGGCGGTGCACGCCGGGCTGCGGGTGCTGGGCCTGTCGTGCGTCACCGACATGTGCCTGCCCGACGCGCTGCACCCGGTGGAGATCTCGGTCATCCTCGAAAACGCGGCCATCGCCGAGCCGAAGCTGCGGAAGATCGTGCGGGGGATCCTTGCCGACGAGGCGCTGCAATGACGACGACCCCCGCTTGCCGGTTTAGCCTGCGCTGCCTCGCGGCGGCGCTGGTGCTCGTTTCTGTCTCGCTTGGTGCCGACGTCGCTAAACCGCAAGCGGCACCGGCTAGCCCGCTTTCGCCTGGCGACGCGCTCAAGCACTTCCAGCTCGATCCGACGTGCCGCATCGAGCTGGCCGCCGCCGAGCCGCAGGTGGTCGATCCGGTCGATATCCGCTTTGACGAAGACGGCCGCATGTGGGTGGTCGAGATGGGCGATTACCCGCACGGTCCGGCCAAGGGCGAGCCCGGTAAGTGCCAGATCAAGGTCCTCGAAGATCGCGACGGCGACGGCCGCTACGAGACGGCCACCGTCTTCGCCGACAAGCTGCTGTTCGTCACCGGCCTGCAGCCGTGGAAAGGCGGCGTGTTCGTCACGCTCGCCGGCCGCGTCGCTTACATGAAAGACACCAACGGCGACGGCCGGGCCGACGTCGATGAAACCTGGTTCACCGGCTTTGCCCAGGAGAACTCGCAGCTCCGGGCCAACCACCCGCGGCTGGCCCTCGACAATCACATCTACGTCGCCAACGGCCTGCGCGGCGGCAAGGTGGTCAACGTCCGCCGGAAAGAAGCCAAGGGTGGCACGTCCCTGAGCAAGGATGCGAAGGGCGTGGAGGCGAAGACCAGGGATGTGATCGACATCAGCGGCATGGATTTCCGCTTCGATCCGCTGACCGGCGAGGCCGAGGCCGTTTCCGGTAACGGCCAGTTCGGGCTGACGTTCGACGACTACGGCAACCGCTTCACCTGCACCAACCGCAACCCGCTGATCCACGTCGTGCTGGAGCAGCGCTATCTGAAGCAAAACCCAGCCGTGGCCGTGCCGTCGGTGGTACAGGACGTGGCGAAGTCCGGCGAAGAGTCGCGGCTCTTCCCCATCAGCCGGGCCTGGACCACGTCGAACCTGCACGCCGGCACGTTCACGGCAGCCTGCGGCGTGGAAATCTACCGCGGCGATGCGCTGCCAAACGAGTTCTACGGCAACGCCTTCACCTGCGACCCCACCGGCAACCTGGTGCATCGCGAGATCATGAAGCCCAATGGGGCGACGTTCGAATCGCAGGCGGCGTACAAGGACCGCGAGTTCCTGGCTTCGACCGACGAATGGTTCCGCCCGGTCAACCTCACCGTCGGCCCCGACGGCGCCCTCTACGTCGTCGATATGTACCGAGCCGTGATCGAACACCCCGACTTCGTGCCGGACGAGCTGAAGAAGCGGCCGGACCTGATGCTCGGCAACGACCGCGGGCGGATTTGGCGGATCGTGGCCAAAGAGGCGAGCGGCCGGCGTCGGCCGGCTGATGGACGCCCGCAGCTGTCGAAAGCGAAGGGTGACGACTTAGTAAAGCTACTGGAGCACCCCAACGCGTGGTGGCGGGAGACGGCACAGCGAGTGTTGGTGGAGCAGGGGGAGCGAGCGGAGCGCCCCGCTCTACTGGCAATGGCGGAGAGGGGACGCGAATCAACGGCGCGAATCCATGCCTTATGGACACTGCGTGGTATGGACGACTTGGGAAGTGGAACTATTGCCAAGGCGGTTGCCGACCGGGATACACGAGTTCGGGAACAGGCAACCATTCTCGCCGAACCCTGGATGCAAGCTCCTGACTTGCCCACGGAGGTATTTCAAGGAGTTGTTCGAGCTTACGCTGACCGAACGGATGTACGCCTTCGTCTCCACGGTCTTTTGTGCATGAGCTTCATCCGCTTGGAGGGCATCGACCATTGGCGTACTTTCGATCTCGCGACGGAAGCGATCAACGGAGCGGAGGACCCTCGCCTGCGGCAAGCCGCATATATCGCGACACAAGGTAACGCGCTCGCTCTTCTTCACGGCCTCATCACGGTTGGTCAGTGGTCGAAGAGAAAGGCGAATGACGCTGAATTGAGGTTGTTCGGTGAACTGTCGGAGCAGATTTCACTGGAGAAAACGGAATGGCCCGTGGCGCTGCAGGTGCTGAGTTCGCTGCCAAGGAATGAAACCGGGGACCGAATTCAGCGCGTTGTCTTGATCGGGTTGTCCAAAGCCCTGCTTCGAAAGCGTTCCTCCCTGCGATTGGTCTTTAACGGGCTGGACGGCGACAAAAAGCAAGAACTCGCGAACATCCTGCGCCGCTCGCGAGCAACGGCCGAAGACTTGTCATCGCCAGAAACCGATCGGGTTTCCGCAATTGGTTTGCTAGCCTACGCGCCTGACTCCGCTCACGTCCTTTCGAAGCTTGTAGCCGATGATCACTCTCAGCTCGTGCGGCAGAGCGCTGTCGTGGCTTTGGCGCAACACGACGACCTAGAGCCATGGAAGGACCTGCTTAACAGGCTCAAGACCGAGCCCCCCGCGATGCGGAGCGCGATTCTTGAAAGTGCTTTAGCTCGTACGGTACGTGCCGAATTGCTTCTCGATAAGCTTGCCGCCGGCCGCATCAAGCCCTCCGAACTCGATCGCACCCACGTCGATCGCCTGCTGCGGCACAGCGACACCAAGATTCGCGAGCGGGCCGCCAAGCTCTTGGCCGATGCCATCCCGGCGGATCGGCAGAAGGTGCTGGCCGATTATCAGATCGTGCTGAAGATGACCGGCGACGCCCGGCGGGGGACGGAGATCTTCAAGAAAAACTGCGCGGCCTGTCATCGCATCGGCGACGTGGGCGTGAACGTGGCCCCGGACATCTCCGACTCGCGGGTGAAGTCGCCGGCCCAGATTCTCACCGACATCTTGCAGCCCAACCGGGCCATCGACGCCAATTACGTCAGCTACAGCCTGCAAACCGCCGACGGCCGGCAGCTCACCGGCATCATCGCCGCCGAAACAGCCACCAGCGTCACGCTCAAGCAGCAGGAAGGAAAGATCGTCACCCTGCTGCGAAGCGAGATCGAGCGGATGCAGTCCAACGGCGTCTCGCTCATGCCCGAGGGGCTGGAGAAGACCATCCCGCCGCAAGAGATGGCCGACCTCGTGGCCTTCATCAAGAACTGGCGCTACCTGGACGGCAAAACGCCGCTGGGCAAGTAACTCTCGTTCCGAGGCTCCGCCTCGGAACGC
>JBGQHD010000402.1:0-5456 GCA_041497795.1 Planctomycetia bacterium | reverse complement strand
GCCAAGAAACGCGGCAGGCTCCCGGCAGCATCATCCGCCAAGCCGGACGGTGGACGCGTTCATCGACCGGCTCTGGGTCGCACATTCGTCAGACGCCCTGGGTGGGTTTTGTCAGGTTTCCTTGCGAGTCTATCGCCGAATCTCCTGCATCAGACGGAGGCCGAGGATGTTGATGAGGCGGTCCAAGGCGGCGGCTGGCAGTTCCGCATCGCCGGCGCGAAAATCGGATAGCAACCGCCCGTCGACGCCGATTTCAGCGGCCAACTCGTCCACAGGCCGTCGGGAACAAAGGATCGCCCGGCGGACATCGCCGAAAAAGCCCGGTTGTTCAGCCGCCGCTTTGATCTTGCGCTGGTGAGCGACATTGTCCGTCTGGCCAGCGAGCTCTTCTTGAACGGCAGCCTGCCATTCGTCCTTCTGTTGAGCCGTAAAATGCAATGTGGTTCGTTTCTCTCCAGCGGCTTTGGCCTGCTGAACCTGCTGCTGCTGCTCGGGCGTCAATTGCATGCCTATTCTCCCACCTCGTACGCGGTCACCGGTTCGATCGTATCATCGTCATGTCGTCTGAAAACGCAGCAAAGATACCGACCTGAGGAGGTGGCTCCAAAAGCAAGCGGGTTTCCAGTTGAGCGGCTGACGTCTTCACACTCCGGATTGCTGACGACCTCCTCGAACTCTTCTGGCGTGACATCGTGCTCTGCCAGGTGATCGATTATCTCCGGCGTCCAGGCAAAAAAGTAGTACGGCATTCCGTCCTCTCCACACACGCATTGTATTCACGGCCTAGTCTGCCCCACCAGCTTCTTCATCTGCGCCCACGGCCGCGTGTTCGCCACGTCCTGCTTCGTGAGGCCGGCGCGGCGGGCTTGGAGAATGCCGTAACGCAGATCGTCCAGCCCCACCGTGCTGTGGGCGTCGGTTGAGATGACGATCGGGATGCCGTGCTCCTTGGCGGCGGCGCAGGCCACGTCATCGAGGTCGAGCCGGTGCGGGCTGGAGTTCAGCTCCAATAGCTTGCCGTGCTCGCGGGCGGCCCGGAACACGGCCTCCAGATCGACCTGGTACGCCTCGCGGCGGCCGATTAGCCGGCCGGTGGGGTGGGCGATGGCCGAGACGTGGGGGTTCTCGATGGCCCCGATGAGCCGCCGCGTGATCTGCTCGCTGGGCTGGTTCTGGCCGTAGTGGACGCTGGCCACCACCCAATCGGCCTCGGCCAGCACGTCGTCATCGAGGTCGAGCGGGCCTTTCTCGAGGATATCGACCTCCACCCCCTTGAGCACCGTGAGGCCGCCGGAGCGACCGGCCTTCAGCCGCTCGTTCAGCCGGTCGATGGCCGCCCAGTGGGCCCGCAGCCGCTTGGCGTCCAAGCCATTGGCCATGCTGACGCGCTTGGAGTGGTTGGTGATGGCGATGTATTTCAGCCCGCGCGTCTGGGCCGCCGCGGCCATCTCTTCGAGTGTCGCCTTGCCGTCGGTGGCGTCGGTGTGCATGTGCAAGTCGCCGCGGATGTCGGACAGCTCGATCAAGTCGGGCAGCTTGCCGGCGTCGGCCCAATCGAACTCGCGCCGGGCCTCGCGCAGCTCGGGCGGAATCCAGGGCAGGTCGAGCAGTTTGTAGACCTCCTCTTCGGTGCGTCCGCCGAGGTACTTTTCGTCACGGAACACGCCCCACTCGTTGACCTTCAACCCGGCCGCCTTGGCCCGGCCGCGGAGCACGACGTTATGCTGCTTGCTGCCTGTGAAATACTGCAGGGCGGCGCCGAATGACTCTCCCGGCACGACCCGCAGATCGACTTGCAGGCCGCGGGCCAGGCGAACCGACATTTTGGTGTCGCCGCGGGCCAGCACCTCGGCCGCGTCCTCGAACGAGCCGAAGCGGTCCATCACGCCGGCCACGTCGGTCGAGACGACGAGGAAGTCGAGGTCGCCGACTGTATCGCGGCCGCGGCGGTAGCTGCCCGCGGCTTCGAGCTGCTGAATGCCCGGCGCGCCGCGGAGGTGCGCCACAATCGCCTGCACGTACTGATCGGCCGTGGCCCACAGCATGCGTTGCCCGGCGGAGGCG
Source organism: Planctomycetia bacterium (assembly GCA_041497795.1). Taxonomy (GTDB): domain Bacteria; phylum Planctomycetota; class Planctomycetia; order Pirellulales; family S012-138; genus JBGQHD01. Next base: position 3,392 of record JBGQHD010000402.1, on the reverse strand, counting down.
GCCAGGTCGAGGCCCTTGAGGATCGCCTCTTCGGTCTTCTCGCCGAAGCCTTTCAGCTCGCGCACCCGGTGGGCCAGGCAGGCCTCGCGAAGCATGTCGAGGTCGTTGATCTTCAGCTCCTTGTGCAGTGCGGCCGCCTTCTTCGGGCCCACGCCGGGAATCCGCATCATTGCCAGGGCGCTGGCCGGCACCGCGGCGCGCAGCTCCTGCAACTGCGGCAGATCGCCGGTGGCGATCAGCGTGGCGATCTTGGCCGCCAGCTCCTTGCCGATCCCTTCGATTTCCGTCAGGCCGCTTTCCTGTTTCACCAGCGATGCGCACGACTCGGTCAAATCGCCGATCGTGCGGGCCGCATTGCGGTAGGCGCGGACCCGAAACTGGTTCGCCCCCTGGAACTCCAGGATGTCGGCCATCTCGTCGAAGACGGCGGCGATTTGGGCGTTGGTCATGGGGCAGGAGGCAGGAGGCAGGGGTCAGGAGGCAGGAGTCGCGCCGAGGTGTACTTACGTCGCCAGCCGATTCATCGCCGCTGACACAGTGCGCCGCGAGATCCTTGGCAAGCCAACATCGTGACTCCAAAGGTAGCCGCCTGCCCCCTGACTCCTGCCACCTGCCCCCTGATCCTTAGTGCCGTTGTCGCCGGGGGTCGTAGAGGCGGCGGCGGCGGTCCGGCAGCGGCCCGGCGTAGCGCGGCGGGCGGCGGTGTGTGCCGAAGAGCCAGGACCCTTGCTCTCCGTTGGACCGCGAGATGGCCATGATCTCGCGGGAGAGGTGAGGAAACCAGCGTAGCCAGAGACGACGGCGCAGTTCCTGATGGGTCATGCCGGCATTGTACTCGGCGCGCACGGCGCCGTCAGCGGGTGGCGGCTCGAAAATAGCACCCCGGCTGCTCCCAGCAGCCGGGGTGCTGCCGTGGGCTTGCCCGCCCCGTGCCGTCCCCTGCCGTCCAAATACCTCCGCCCCAAGGACCGAATGTTGCCCAAAGACAACGCTTCGTCGCTTGAGAGTTAGGAACGGCCGACGACGCCGGCCCTAACTCGTGCTTTGGGGGCGACTTGGCGGATTCTTTCGGCCTCGGGCCGCTCGGATGCCGACTGGCATCGTTCTTGCCCTTGGTCTGCCAAAGCGGCTTTTGTGGCCGCTGCGTTTGCTTCCACGGCCGAGAGTTTCATGCAACCCAGCGAACACCTGGAGCTGGCCGCCTTTGTTTCGATGCACGCCGAGCGGCTGATCGCCCAAAGCGAGCCGATCTCCGCGCGGCAGCTCAACCGGTATTGGAGCGCGTCGAAGGTCCGCTGGGAGGTTTGGATACGCGTGCTGAAACGCTTCGGCAGCGATGCGGCGGCGTCCGGCCCGCCACGGCCTGCCTGGCCGCGCGTGCGGGAGGTGATCCAGCAAATCCTGGTCAGCGACGTGCCCACGCGCGTCTGGACCGCCGTCGTCTCGGCCGGCGACCGCCAGCGGTGCGTCTGCGAGGCCGAGCCGGTGGCGCGGAGCGTGCTCGTGGCCCACGCCGAGGCGCGTTGCCGGGCGCTGCGGTTACTGTTGCACACACCCGGCGTCTCGGCCGACGACGCCGTGCGGCTGAACCGGCTGCGGCGGCAGTCGGACCGCTGGAGCGACGTGTTCGTGGGCCGCCTGGCCGCGCAGCACGACGTGGCACACTTCGCGGCCAATCCCCAGCGGGCCAAGGACTTCGCCGCCGATTTCCGCGACCGCCCCGAGTGGCAGACGGGCGAGTCGGCTTGGCGGCTGTTCGGCCGGGCCTGGCGCCGCGGGCTGGCCGCCAGCGTGCGGCCCGGACCGCCGCTGGACGACCGCGGCGAGGACGTGGCCGCCGCGGTGCTGGAATGCTTCGAGCCCGCCGACTTGATCGCCGCGGGGCTCAGCCAGTCGCTCTGGCTGATGCGCTTCCAATCGGTCGCCCGGCAAACGCACGACATGGTCGAGCAGCTTTGCCAGCAGGAGTTCGAGTAACGTGGGGCACGTTTCCCAACGTGCCCGCTACCGTGAGGGCACGTTTGGAAACGTACCCCACGCCAAGCGGGTCGCCCTGGCTGGTTACGGCCCCCGGCGGTAAAATCGCCGCGCTGGTGGGATGGTCCTCCGTTTGACCTTCCAGCCCGCCAATCCGCGAATCAACTGGCGATGTCGCTGTGCGGGACCTCTTGCCGTAATCGTCGGTCGCGGATGAATCTAGAGGTAGCTGAAGTCGCCAGACTTCGGGGAGCCTGAACTCTGGCGAGTTCAGCTACGCGGCACGCCCCGGTCTGCTTGTGGAGCCTATCGCATGCCCAAGGCCACCGTCCTCGTCACCGGCGCGACAGGCATGGTCGGCTGCGCGGTCGTCAGGCGGCTGCAGGGCGCAGGCTATGCCGTCCGCGCCATGGTGCGCGATCCGAACCAACCGGGGCCGCTCCGCGGGCTTCCCGTCGAGCTGGTGGCCGGCGACTTGGCCGCGCCGGAAACGCTGCCGGCTACGCTCCAGGGCGTCCACAAGGTCGTCCACGCCGCCGCGCACGTCGGCGACTGGGGGCCGGCCGAGCAGTATCGCGCAATCAACGTCATCGCCCTGGAGCATTTCGTGACCGCCGCGGCCCGCGAGCCGGGCTTCGAGCGCTGGGTGCAGATCAGCTCGCTGGGCGTCTATCCGGGCCGCGACCATCACGGTACGGACGAGACCGCCGCGATCGACGTCGGCGGCCTCGACGGCTACACCCGCACCAAGGCCGAGGCCGAGATCGTGCTGGGCACGCACATGGACCGCGGCTTTCCGGCGGTGATCCTGCGGCCCGGCTTCATCTACGGCCCCGGCGACCGGCACGTGCTGCCGCGGATCATCGAAAAGCTGCGGGCCGGCAAGATGAAGCTCATCGGCGACGGCCGCAAGCTGCTCAACAACACCTACGTCGGCAACCTGGTCGAGGCCGTGCTGCTGGCCCTGGAGAGCGACCAGGCCATGGGCGAGACCTTCAACATTCGCGACGCCCGGCTGGTGGATCGCGTGGAGTTCGTGGGCGCGGTGGCCGATTACCTCGGCTGCCCGCGGCCGAAGCACGTGCCGCTGGGAGTGGCACGGTTCGCCACGGCGATCGTCGAAACGGCGGCCAAGGCCACCGGCCGCAAGACGGCGCCCCTCTTGACCCGAGCGCGGCTGAAGTTCCTAACGCTGAACCTCGACTACTCGATCGAGAAAGCCCGTCGCGTGCTGGGCTACCAAGGCAGCCTGGACTTTCAGCAGGGGATGAAGGAGGCGCTCGAGCACGCGACGGCCCCTACTTCGGCAACAGCCTGACATCAGTGCCGCCGCCTTCGAGAACCGTTCGATGTTCGATGTTGGGCGTTGGATGTTCGATGTTCGGCCTGAAGACTAATGCGAACGTCCAACATCG
>JBGQHD010000401.1:0-5465 GCA_041497795.1 Planctomycetia bacterium | reverse complement strand
TCTCGCCCGACGGCAAACGCCTCTTTTCGGCGGGGAACGACCAAACCATCCGCATCTGGGACGTCGCCACGCACAAACAGGAGACCTCGTGGGACGCCCACGACGGGGCCGTGCGCGGGCTAGCGTTCTCGCCCGACGGCAAGTCGCTGGTCAGTGCGGGCGAAGACGGCAAGATCAAGGTTTGGGAACTCGGCACGTGGAAGGAGCGAGCGACCTTGCCGGGGCACCCCCACAAAATCTGGTCGATGGCCTTCTCGCCCAAAGGTACGAACCTGGCCACTGGCGACGAGGACGGGCAAATCAAGCTGTGGGACCTGGCCACCGGCAAGGAGCGTGCCACGCTCAAGGGTTTCAGACCGCTGGATGGGGCTCCAAGAGGCACGGCGGTGGGCATTACTTCGCTGGTGTTCTCCCCCGATGCCCGATCGCTGTTCTCCGGCAGCATGGACCGCACCGTGAAGCTGTGGAAGGCCACGGCGCCAGGTCAGCCTAAGCCGTAAGGCGGACACTCCTGTCCGCCGCGTCCACCCACATCCGGCCGCGCTGTCGCGGCCGCCAGCAGCAGATCTTCGTAAAGCACGTATGGCGGACAGGAGTGTCCGCCTTACGCAGGCGGTGCTGGCTGCGCACCGCGCCCGCACGACCGATAGAGCCGAAAGATTCTTCCCCACCGGCATAATCGGCCGACTAAACTAGGAAGTCGCCCCCGGCGGCCGCTGGTTGGTCGCCGTGGCTACGCACATCTCCGCTTCGAGGCGACTGGTGATGAGGCTTCTGCTGACGCTCTCGCTGCTGCTGCTGCTGGCCCTGCCGGCGGCGGCGCGCGACGTGTATGTCAACAACGCCACCGGCGACGACCGGCTGGATGGCACTGCGCCCCAGCGCGGCGACGGCTACGCGGGCCCCGTGAAGACGATCGGCCGGGCCTTGAAGCTCGCCCAGAAGTCGAGCCGCATCGTGCTGGCCAAGACCGAACAGCCCTACCGCGAGAGCATCAGCCTCTCCGGGCGGAACCATATCGGCGCGCCGGACGAGCCGTTCATTATCGAGGGGAACGGCGCCGTGCTGGACGGCAGCAAGCTGATCCCGCACCAGGCCTGGGAGCACTACTTCGACCACGTGTTCCGCTACCGGCCGTACTGGCTCGGCCAGCAGGTGCTGTTCATCAACGACGAGCCGATCGTCCGCCGGCCCGGCGGCGTGCCGCGGAAGCAGCCGCCGACGCTCGAGCCGCGGGAGTGGGAGGCCGCCGCCGAGTGGGTGTACTTCCGCGTCGAGAAAGGGCGCGTGCCCGAAAACTACGCCATCTCGCACGCGGTGCTGCCGGTCGGCGTCACGCTCTACCACGTGCACGACGTGGTGATCGAGAACCTGACCGTGCAAGGCTTCCGCCTCGATGGCGTCAACTTCAACGACGGCGCGGACAACTGCGGGCTGAGCGGCGTGACCTGCCGCCGCAACGGCCGAGCGGGCATCTTCGTCGGCGGGGCCTGTGACGGTGTCGTCATCCAGTCCTGTGAAGCGGCCGAGAACGCCGAGGCACAATTGCTGCTGCGAGGCTACTCGCGCACCCTCGTCCGCGACAGCAAGCTGGTCGCCTCGCCCGGCGCTCCGGCAATCCAGCGCGAAGAACAAGCCCAGGTGCAGGTCGAGCCGCCGGGGAAGGCGGAATAGCTCGGCTCTGCCAGACAACTACACTAACCCGATACACTAACCCGACGCGCAAGCGAGGGAGGAGCGACGCTTCTCGTCGCTCCTCCCTCGCGTGCGCGTCGGGCGAGTGTCCAAAAATGCGACACGCCGCCGGAAGGTGGCTTCCGGCGGCGTGCGCGAGCGGAGGGAGGTGGGAGGCAGGCTCATTGCGCCCCAGGGCGCTAGGTTTGCTTCAAGGTCGTGCTTCTGGAACGTGCCGCCCGGGAGCTACGCCTGCCCTTCGACTTGCCGGCGGTATTCGTCGCGCTCGCGGCGGGTGGCTTCCAGGTCGAACATCAGGTACTTGAGGTCCAGCCGAAGCTGGCTCAGGGCGTCCTGCACCATGGCCAGGATCCGCCGGCGACGCTTGGTGCTGTCGATCACCTTGCCCAGCAGCGGCTCGACGCGGGCCCACAGTTCCGCCGGCAGTTCATGCAGGGCCGCTTGCAGTTGGGCGACTTCGGCGGGCAGCTCTTCGACGTTGGGATGCACGAGTCGCGAGGCGGTGCTCATGGGCGTTTCCTTGGTGTCGTTGGCTTCAGTGTCGTTGGCGTTGTTGCTGGCGTCAGGTGGTGAATCTCTGCATTCGCACGCTGCGTGCCGGCCGGCGTGCCGGCTGATGTTCTAAGCGCAAAACCTTGCCGGTAAAGCACTTCTTCGCTGCAGTCCATGCGACGGCCCAGCGCTCACGTTGCCAGAATGCCGCGCGCGGGCCGCCGCTTTGCTCTGGCGAGGCGACACAACCGCCGATACAAGGCACCTTTGCGCCGATGTTGACGAAAGCCGACAGTTGCCACGCCTCGCCACCCTGATGCCTCGCGCTGGGCTATTTTGCCTGCCGATTGCACTGGCCTGCGCCGTTTCGACGGCGCTGGGCCAAGCCGCGCCGCGCGACGGCATCGTCGGCGAGCGGGTCGCGCCGCAGGCTCCGGCGCGTGAGAGTTCTCCGCGCGAAGGCCCTCCTCGCGAAGGTGCCTGGCGAGAAGGCTTTGAAGGCCCCCGGCTGCGGCTCAGTTTCCTCGAGTGCGACGGGCCGTACCGCATCGACTCGCAGCAGTGCGTCGCCGACGCGCACTCCGGGTATCAGTGCGAGCAGATTCAGCTTCAGCTCGGGCCGGGGACCAAGTGCTACGTCGGCCTGGCGGTCACGCCCGCGCGGGTGATCGACGAGCTGGCGGCGGGCATTTGGATCAAGTGCGATCGCCCCGGGCCGCAGCTCCTGGCGCGCGTCGTGCTGCCCAACACGACCGACCCGCGCAGCGGAGGCCCGGCCAATCTCCTCGTGCTGGGCGACACGTACCAAGACGTCGGCCGCTGGCAGGCGCTGCGGCTGGGCGGCTTGCCCGATCAGATGTCGCGCGCCACGCGCGGCCTGCAAGGGCAGCTCGGGCCGCAGGCGCTCATCGATACCCGCGAGGCCTACCTTGATTACGTCGTGCTCAACGTCCACACCGGGCAAGGGCGCGTGAGCGTCTCGGTAGACGACCTGGAGCTGACCGGCGTCGTCACGGCGGAGACGCAGCCTCGCACGTCGCCGCTCGAGCAGCCGCTCCCCGCCGACCCGGCGCGATCGACGGCAACGTCGCGCCGCCCGGCGATTCGCTGCCAGGGATCGCAATTGGTCGTCGGCGACCGGCCGATCTTCGTGCGGTCGATCCAGTATCAAGGAGAGCCCCTGGAGTTCCTCAAGGGGCTGGGCTTCAACGCCGTGCAGCTCGAGGAAACGCCCTCGGCGCAGTTGCTGAGCGAGGCGGCGCGAGCGGGCCTGTGGGTGATCGGCCAGCCGCCGAACCTCGGGGCCGCGCCCGTAAGGCGGACACTCTTGTCCGCCGGCATCGACCCCGTGAGCGGTCCCTTCGGCCCGATCGGTCCGCAGTGGGACCCGGTGTTGGCCTGGGACTTGGGGCAGGGACTCTCCGGCCCGCAGTTCGACTGGTTCAGTCAACAGGCGAAGCTGCTCCGCCAGACCGATCGCGGCCCAAACAGCCAGGCGCGGCCGATTCTCTGCGATCCCCTCACCGATTGCCGGGCGTTCAGCCGCCACGCCGATATCCTGCGGCCGTCGCGCCGCCCAATCGGCTCGACGTTGGAGCTGGCCGACTACGGCGTCTGGCTGCGCGAGCGTCCGCGGCTCACGCGCCCCGGCGTGCCGCTGTGGACCACGATCCAAACGCAGCCCTCGGCGGAATACGTCGCCCAGGCGCAGGCGCTCGTTCCCGGCACGGTTCCGCCGGCCGGCATATCGCTGGAACAGCTTCGGCTGCTGGCCTACCTGGGCGTGGCCTCCGGCTCGCGAGGACTGCTGTTCGAGTCGCGCGCCCGGGTGGATGCTCAAGACGTTGAGACCCGGCGACGGGCGGCGTCGCTGGAGCTGGTGAATCTCGAGTTGGACCTGATGGAGCCTTGGCTGGCGGCCGGCTCGTTGGTGGCGACGATCTCCGGCGGCGAAATCGGGCACGTCGCGCCGAACGTCGTGGCCGGCGTGCTGCAAACCGAGAAAGCGCGGCTGCTGCTGCCGATGTGGCTGGCCCGCGGCGCGCAGTTCGTGACCGGCCAGTCGGCGGCCACGAACCTGGCGTTCGTCGTGCCCGGCGTCCCGCCTGCGCACGACGGCTACGAAATCACCCCCACCAGCCTGCAGCGGCTCGATCAGCGGCGAGTCACGCGCGGCGTGCGGGTCACGGTGCCCGATTTTGGCGTGGCTGCGATGGTGGTCTTCACCGCCGACCCGGTCGTGCTCAGGTCGCTCAACGAACGCATCGGCCGCGTGGGCCCGCGGGCGGCCAAGCTGCAACAAGACCTGGCCCAGATGAAGCTGATGCGGATCGAGCAGCTCCAACAGCACATGGACGCCATCCATGCGGGCCATGCCTACGGACCGCAGTATGTCGCGATTGCCCGCTCGGCGCTCCAGCAGTCGGAAACCGCGCTGCGCAGCGGCCAGCTCGAAAAGGCCTACCGCGGGGCCGAAACCGGCATGCGGCCGCTGCGGCTGCTGGAACGCGCCTACTGGGACAAGGCCGTGGAAGGGCAGTCGCCGGCCGCCAATCCCTTGACCGCCGACAGCGGCACCCTGCCCCAGCATGCCTGGCTGACGCAGCGGCTGCTCGCCGCGGCGTGGAGTGCCAACGCCCTGCCGGCGGGCGACTGCGAAGACGTCGAGAAGATGCGGTCGGCCGGCTGGCGGCTGTCGCAGCATCCGGCACCGGGCGTGAAGGCCAGCGGCGAAGTGGCGCCGGGCAACGCCCACGCCGGCAACTTCAGCGTGCGGATGATGGCCCAGGCGGCCGATCCGAAGTCGCCGCCAGACTTGCTCGAAAGCCCGAGCGTCTGGCTCACGACGCCGCCCGTGCAGGTGCCCCTCGGGGCCGTCGTGCGGATTCACGGCTGGCTGCGCGTGCCGGCGCCGATCACCGGCAGCGTGGACGGCGTGATGATCTTCGATTCGCTGGCCGGTCCGGGGCTGGCCGTGCGCGTCGATGCCGCGCCCCCTGCGGACCACGAGATCGGCCCGCGCAGCAGCGCCTGGCAAGAATTCACGCTCTACCGGGCCGTACGGCCCGAGGCCTCGCTAGACGGCCCAGCGGGCAACGTGGTGGTGACGTTCGTCCTCACCGGCCTGGGTGAGGCCTGGGTGGACGACGTGACGATCGAATGGGCGAAGGGGATGACGAGGTGAGAGGACTCTTGTTCCGAGGCGGAGCCTCGGAACGAGAAGATCCTACGGCACCAAATGCGGCTGGCCCAGCAGCGGGCCGTGCGTCTTCCGCAGC
>JBGQHD010000400.1:0-5469 GCA_041497795.1 Planctomycetia bacterium | reverse complement strand
GCAGAGTGTCACGGCGTTCGTCTTCGAATTCGCGGTCTCCACAGGCGGCGCTGATGTCCGGATACGTATAGAGCCCCGTCGCAACCACTTTGATTCGCTGATCACTGCCGTACGCCTTACAGGGGCGCCCAAGAAACTGTACGATGAAGCGAGACAATGTGTTCGCGGCGATCGAGTTGTGCGACTCCAGCCCCCCTGCCATCGCGAACATGCGGCCGTTGAAATACTCGCTCTTCGTTTCGGCCTTGCGCTCGATTGCCAGGTATTCGGCCGGCGGCAGATAGCTCTGGGGCACTGCGGACATCGAATCGCTCCCAGGCAACTCTGCCGCTGGGATCATCGAAGTGAACTGGGGGGTCGTTGCTTCCATTGTACCCTACGGTTTCCCCACCACGAGCGCGATGTTTTGCCCGCCGAAGCCGAAGCGGTTGGTCAGGGCGTAGTCCACGCGCTTCTCGCGGGTTTGGTTGGGGATGCAGTCCAGGTCGCAGTCCAGGTCGGGGTTCTCGTAGTTGATCGCCGGCGGCAGCATGCCGTCGCGGAGCGTGAGCAGCGAGATGATCAGCTCCGTGGCCCCGGCCGCCGCGATCAGGTGCCCCATCATGCTCTTGGTGCTGGACACGGGATGCCCTTGGCGTGCCGCGCGCCGACCGAGCAGAAGCCGCTGGCGTTCGCCGGATCTCCCCTCACCCCAGCCCTCTCCCCGGAGGGGAGAGGCAGTCAGAATTCTGGTTCTAGGACTTCTTCTTGTCGTCCTTCTTGGGGGCGTCTTTCTTCGGCTCCTCCTTCTTCGACTCTTCCTTCTTGGGTTCTTCCTTCTTCGGGGTATCCTTCTTGGGCGCGTCTTTCTTGGGCTCTTCTTTCTTTGGGGCGTCCTTCTTCTTGGCGTCCTTCTTTGGCTCCTCTTTCTTGGGCTCTTCCTTCTTCGGCGGCGGCAGGTCGAAGCCGCGGACGATCTGTAACTGCGGCAGGGCCTTCTTCAGCTTCTCCACGCCCGCGTCGGTGACCTTCGTCTCCCAGAGGTAGAGGTTCTTGAGCTTCTTCAGACCGGTGAGCTGCTCCAAGCCCGCGTCGCCGATCTTGGTGCCGTAGAGATTGAGGTATTCCAGGTTCACCAGCCCCTTGACGTTCGCCAGGCCGGCATCGGTGATGGCGGTCCTCTCCAGATGCAGCCGTGTGAGGCTGGTCAGGCCCTTGATGTGCTCCAGCCCCTTGTCGGTGATCTTCGTGCCGCGGAGGTTGAGGTGGACGACGTCCTTGAGCGCGGTCAGCGGGACCAGGGCCTCGTCGGTCGTGGCGTCGGCGTTGAGGTGGTAGGCGACTTCCAGATGCGAATCGTTCTGGGCGATCTCCAGCACGTGGGCGCCCGACTTGCGGATCGCCGCGATGGCCTTGGTTTCGACCTCGGACCGCTTGGCCTCCTGGGCCGCGGCCAGCGAAGGCACCACGAGGAGCGAAGCGAGCAAGAGAGCGGTTCTCATGTCACACCTTTGGGACTGGATGATTCTTGGGCAGGGCCTAGGGTTCAGGAGGGATCCGGAGCGAGCGGGCACGGGCAGGGGCACGGCCGCGGCGCGAGGTCTATTATAGTTGCCGAATCGGCGAGTCATAGCCACTGGACAGGCCCGAAACCCCAGGCTTCCGCCGTGGTTCAATCCCCAGGCCGTTGCGGCGGACCAACGAAAAAGCGTGGCAATCGCTTTATTTTTCGGGGAGCATGCGGTACACTCCCCCTTGGTTGAAAGTCGAGGCATTCCCCGTCGAGGGCCGCGTTCACGTCTGCGGCGCCGGCGGGGGTCGGCAAGGTTCGAAGATTGAGGCCTGGTCTGGGCCTCGCCTTGCTTGCCCGACGAAGGAAGAAGTCCATTTCGTGGTCATTCGACTCCCCTGGGGCCGCCGACGCGGCATCGTGGTTCGAATGTCCTTGTTCTCCGGCGAATCGCCGCGTTTGACGTTGTTTTTGCAGCCCGGCGGCTAGGAGCCCAGGGCTGAACGTTCACTTCCTGGATTCATTTCATGATCACTCATCTTTCTCAGTCGGTCGGCGACGACGCGGAGACTTTCTCGGCGGCGGATGCGGACCACGACGTTTGCGAGAATCGGATGGATTCCAAAAGCATGGCTGCGTCCAAAAGCCTGGCTGCGTCCAAGAGCATGGTTTCCGAGCTGGTGCACCTCCTCAGGCTGTTGTCCGACGACACCCGGCTGTGGATTCTGCACTACTTGTCGCGGGCCGGCGAGCTGCACGTGCGGGCCCTCTGCGAGCGGCTGGGGCAAAGCCAGCCGGCGGTGAGCCATCACTTGGCGCTGCTCCGCGTGGCCGGCCTGATCCAGTTGCGGCGCGAGGGGAAGCACAATTACTACCGCCTCGCGCCCGACCGCTTCGACGAGATGCTGCACTCGTTCTTCTCGTTCTTCCCGGCTAACGACGAGGGGCAAATCGTCTTCAACGGGCAGGCGCTGAGTTACGGGCCGATGGAAGTGGCGGCCACGTAAGGAGCAGGACGATCACGCTCGATCCCCGTAGGCTACTTGCCCAGGACCACCTCCGCCCGGCCTGGCGAGCCAGGCAGCTCGATCAGTTCGATTCGCAGCGGCTTCATCTTCCGCCCCTGGCTTTCGCTGGCGAGCGTGAAGACGTGCACGCCGGCGCCTAGGTCCACGACCGTCGGCTCGCCCGGCTTGGCCTCGAGTTTCATTTCGACTGGCTTCACGCCCGTCGGCTTGCCATCGCTCGGGCGGGTCCACAGCCGCAGCCCGGCGGGATCGTTGAGCCGCAAGCCGACCCGGCCGGCGGCGCTGACTTTGATCTCGAACCGCAGGTACTGGTAGTTGTGGCCATCGACGCCCCCTTGCCAGGGCAGACCTTCCAGCGGCAGGTCGCCCGACACCAGGCTATAGGCCGCCGACCAGGCCAGCACGGGGTCGTCCACGGCCGGCGAGGCGACCCCTTTGTGCCGCACGTAGTCGTTCACCGCGTCGCTCTGGGTCAGCGCTCGCCAAGTTCGCACCGTCGGAGTCCGCGGCACCACGAGACCGCCGGTCTTGCCCAGCTCGCTCAGAAATCGCACCAGATCGACCAGCTCGTCGCGTCGCAGCGACTTGACCGTCCCCTCGGGCATGAGCGACAGCGGACTGTTGGCCTGGCGGTCGATATCCGCCACGGCGATCTTCACCAGCTCGTCGTTCTGGTCCCTCAGCACGAGGTGCGTCTCCGTCTTCTGCACGACGATGCCGGCCAGCGTGCGGCCGTCGCCGGTTTGGACGGTGACGGTGTGGTAGTTCTCCTTGATTTTCTTGCTCGGCTCAAGCAACGATTCGATCAAGTAATCGACCTGCGCGCTGGCCCCCAGGCTGATCATGTCCGGCCCGACCACGCCGCCGGCGCCGCCGATGGCGTGGCACTTCACACAGCCGAGCTGCTCTTGCCGATAGACCCGCTCGCCGCGCCGGGCGTCGCCTTTCGTCTGCACATCGGCGATGAACTGCTTCAACTCGGCGGGCGAAAGGGCCTTGGCCACCGGATCGAGGCCGCCGGCGGTGCGGAGCGCGGCCTCCAGCTCCGGCAGCTTGCGGCCGGCCGACGAGAGCTGCCGGATGCCAGCGGCGGCGATCTCGCCGGGCAGGCGCTTGGCGGCCAGCGCCTTGGCCAGTGCCTCGAGCCCGCCCTGCCACGAAATGAACGCCGCGAAAATGGCGGCCGGATCAACGCCGCGCGGCGCCTCGCCCAGCAGCGGCACGGCCTGTTCGGCGGCCTCCCGGGTATCGAGTGATGCCAGCGAGATGACCGCCTCGCGATCGAATCGACGCGCCACAATCCGGCCAGCCGTGCGGCCGATCCCGCCCCGGCCTTGTCGCTGGCGTAAAGGAACTTGCGAATGCGCTTCAGGTCACCAGACCGTTTGCCGGCGCGATTCTGTCGCGCCGCTTGTTCGAGTGCCGCCAGGCAGTCGCTCTACAAGGCGCTCCGCGAACTGAAGATGCCGACAAATGATTAGCTCGTCGTCGAAGCGGCAAGCATCGCGCATCCGCACACAACACGTGGGTTCGACGGATCGCCTTCTCACCGGCGCGCGGTGCATCGCCGTCGTCCGGCGATTACTTGGGCATCGGCAAAATGATGAGCGAGTTTTCGGCGAATGTGGCCTCGCTCGGTTTGCCGTTGATGCGGTATTGAACTTTCAATTGTTTCGCGGCTCCCGCAGCGGGGTCGCCGCCGAAGGCTTCGTTGTACGTGGCCGCCGGCAACGAAATCAGTTGCAGGTCGCCCGCGTGCTTTTGCAGAATCAACGTCACGTCTCTTTGCGTAGAGCCCGCTCCGTATTCCGCCTTGACGATCTCCAGCTTCACTTTGCCGAGTCCGGCCTTGGCGACGAGTTCGCTGACGTCGAGTCCCTTGCCGCCGAGTTTTTGAGCGATGGCCAACGTGGCTTGGGTTGCGTCTTCCTTCAACCCGGGGGTCTGAATGGATTTGACGGCCAGTTTGAGGGTCTCCATGCTCGGATGGATTCTGAGCACATCCAGCACCAGCTTTTGTTCGGCCACTTGTTTCGCTGTGTCGAGGGCTTGTTGACACATCTCGGCACGTTCTTGGTCCGGCATGGCGAACCTTCGCGCGAGACCGATATAGCCGCGCAAGGCGCGGACTCGGAACTGAGGCGCTGGTCCCGTCTTTGCCAGATCGAGCAGAACTGGCGCGGCGTCCAAGCTGTTCCATTTGCCGAGGATTCGGCTGCCGGCGTTTTGCAGTTGCGGTTCGTTGCTCTTGGCAGCGGCAGCCAGCGTCTTGAGGGCTCTCTCGCCGCCGACGTCGCCGAGGATGTCGAGCAACGGTATTTTCGTGTCCGTGGGGGCACGATCGACGGCCGCCGTGAGTTCGGTCGCGCAGGCTTCGCGGTCGGGCATGCGGATGCTCGCGTTCTTTAACGCTTTCTGAGCGACGGCGGCATCATCGGCATTCTTGGGCGCGACGACTCGCAAGATCAGTATGGACAGATCTTTGAGCGCCACGGTCTCACCCAAAGCGAGCAATGCAGCGCTCCGCACCATTTTGTCGGAGCTGCTCAATGCCTTGAGAAGCGAAGGGGTCGCTTGTTCGATGCGTCGCTGGCCGACAAGCTCGATCAGCAGCGGGTAACTTTTTCCTTTGGCGTTGGCAAGCAGTGAAGCGATCTGCGCATCGACTTTTTCGCCTTCAAGATCGACCAAAGCCGTTTTGGCTGCGCGCCCCAAATCTGCGTCGGAATCGCCCGCAGCTTCCAACAGGATGGACAGACACGATGCGTTACCGACTCGGCCGAGTGCGCCGAGGGCGGCCAAGCGAATTGGCTTCGCACCGCCGCCGGCCGCTTTTTCCAACGCGGACACAACGACCGTTTCTTTGCGGTCGGCCATCGCGTGGACAATCAACGCCCCGCGTTCTGGATTTGCACGAGCGAACTCAGCCGTGATCTCGGCCGCCAACGCCTT
>JBGQHD010000399.1:0-5477 GCA_041497795.1 Planctomycetia bacterium | reverse complement strand
CGAGCAGGTAGCCCGACCAGAAGAAGGGATGGCTGCCGGTCATCGGCGCCGCCGCCGCTGCCCCAACGCCCAGCGACACGCGCGGCTCCTGGTCCGGCGCCAGCGGCGCCTCGGTGCACAGCAGCACGGCACGCTGCCAGGCCCGCGCGGCCGTGGTTTGCGGCAGCTCTTGGGCGAACTCCCGCACCAGGTCGAAGCTCGTCTTGCCGCCGGTCCGCCAGCGGCTCAGGAGGATCGTCCGCGAGCCGGTGGCCATCATGCCGCAGGTGGAGAGGAATACGTCCATGCCGGCGGGGTTCTTCTCCTTGTCGCTCAGCCCGTGCTCGGCCGGCGTGTGGTAGCCGGGCAGCATGATCTGGTCCGGCCCGCCCCAGGGCAATTCGAGCCAACTCGCCAGCGGCGAGGAGGTGGCATCCGGCTTGAGCTTGGGCTTGATCGGCCGCCAGGCCAGCGGCCCCGCCGAGGCGTCCACGTCGTCCAGCACGAGCAGGCGGTCGAAAAGGGTCGAGTACACCGCCGACCGCTCCGGCAACAGGGCGGGCAACGCCACGGCCGAGGGAATCACGCGCTGCAGCTCGTCGAACGCGGCCCGCGTGCGCTCGTCTCCTCCCTTGCCCGGCATCAACTGGCCAACCGCCACGGCGAGGTTGCCGCCGGGCTTGCGGCCCAGCCGATCGGGCACGGCCAGCGACATGGTCGGCGCGTATCGCACGCGGTACTTGCTGATCAGCGATTGCGTCTTGCCCGTTCCGTTGGGAAGCTGCAATGCCTCGAACGGCAGATACCATAACACCGAGTCGGGCACGATCACCAGCTCTTCAATCTCGGGCGGGATCGCCGAGGCCGCGCCGGCGGACGGAGCAGCCGTAAAGATCTGCTGGAAGATCTTGGCCCCCGTCTCCTGCCAAGCCGTGCTGCGCAGTTGCGCCAGCGGGATTTCGCGGTCGCGGGCAAAGTGGCCCATCTCGCGCAGCAGCTTCTGAATGGCCTCGTTGAAGTTGGCGACCGGCTGGGCGGCCATCCAAGACGGGTACTTGTCCTTCTCTTTTTCCTTGTCACCCGTCAGCAGGAAGACGAAGAACTGGCTCGGGCTTTCGGCCGTGGCCGTGGTGGCGAAGAAGACGAGCAGCGCTTGCCCTTTGGCCAGCGACTCCTTCACCTCCTTGGTCGATCGCTTCGGCGGGAACATCGTGGGACAGTAGACCCGGTCCACGGCCATTTGCCGCAGCAAGGTCTCCTGCAGGGCGCTGAGCTTGGCGATCTCGGCGAGCTTCCTGGCTTGCTCGTCGGCCGTGGCCCGGTCGGCCTTGGGATCGACCACCAGGGGAATCCGCTGCAGCTCGGCCTTGAGGCGCTGGACCTGCTTCGACATTTTGTCGTACTCCGGATAATCCTTGAGCAGCAAATCCCCCCGTTGCGCGGCCGCCTCCTTGTCGAGCAGTTCGACGGGCGATTCCAGCAGCCAGCGCAGCGATAGCACCCGGCCGCCCATGTCCAGCGCGCTGCCAAAGCGGTGCCGCCGCACCAGGTCGGCGATCTCCACGGCCGACGTGCCGGCCGCCCGATTCGACTGGATCACGGCTTTGAACCAGTGCTCCATGGGCAGGCCGCGGATGCTCCCGCCCTTGAGCACGGACAGCGATTCCAACGGCTGCACCTTCCAATCGGTGGGCTCGGGGTCGCGCAGGACCGTCTTGTAGAGGTCCAGCCGCTTCTCGTTCGTCAACGACGTGGGCGGATTCTGGGCCAGCCGGTCGGCCAAGACGATGTGGTAGAGCCATAGCGAGGCGCGGCGCTGGAACTCCATCGCATTGGCCAACGCGGCATCCCCCTCGCCGATGCGGCCCTGCTGATAGCGGACCAGGGCTTCGAGCTGGTGCAGCCGGGCGCCGATCCGCGACTTGCCCATGTCACTCCGGGCCTTGCCATAGATCAACTGCCGAGCGATCTTCAGATTAGCGTCGGCCGACGCGGGATTCCGCAGCGCTGCGTCGCTTTCGGCCAAATTCAACAGCAGCGAAACCTGCAAAATGGGGCTTCTCTTGCGGGCCCAATCCGCGGCGGGCTTGGCCGGCGTGAACGGCTTTCCGTGCCCGGCCAGGCGGTGGGCGATGAAGCCGTAGCGAAACGCCTCCTCGAGCACGTCCGGAACGCCGTACCGGCAGGGCGAGTTGTTGTCGGAGAAGTGCATGGCCGCGTAGGTGGCCTTCTCGAACTCGCTGCCTGCCGCGATGTAGTCGCCCTTTTGCAGCGCGAGGTGGCCCAGCTCCAAGAGCGCGATCGCCGTGAGCGGGTGCTCGTACTCGCCGCCGGCCAGGCGCCCGCGACGGAGCAGCCCTTCCTCGCCCCCGCGTCCGGCGGCGCGGGCGGCCACGCCCGCCAGCACGTCCACCAGGCATTGCGACCAATGGCGATCCTTCGTCATCGGTCCGGCCAGACGAGTGTTCACCTCGTCCAGCAGCCGATCGTATTTCGCCGTGGGGCCCTTGATCTCGCCATAACGGCGGATGGCAACGGCCAGCGTGCGCACGATTTCCTGGACGTTGACGGCCTTGATCGTGCGCGTATCGATGACGATCTTGCCGATGGCGGTGACGTTGCCGCCCACCAGCTTTTCGTTGGCCGGGTAATCGCCGATGATCACCCCCCGCTCGATGGGATCCGAGTGGCCCCAGGGGATACGCACGGGGGTGCGGGCGGCGCGCAGCCCAGGTGTCCAATCCACGCGCAGCAGAAAATCGGGGAACTGCAAGTACAACCGCATGGCCTCCGCGTAGGCCTCGAGGGCCTTGTCGTAGTCGCCCAACTGATAGTAGCACTCGCCCATCATCGTGTACTGGGGGATCGCGTCCACCCAGCGGCCGTTCGCGCCCTTCAAAGCGAAGGCGTCGCGAAACGCTTTTGCGGCCTCCGTGAAGTAGCCTTCGTAGTAGGGAGCATAGCTGCCGTAGTACTCGCGGCTGGGGATGTCGGCGCCTCGGGCAGCGTCCCACGGGGCGAGGCTGCCGCCCAGGGTGGCGAGGACCATGAAACACAGCCTCGCCGCCAGCGGCGGCCGACGCGGCGGGGCGAAAGCGCGGTGAGATTGCCGTGGGGGATGCGGCTGCATGGATGGCCCTCCTCCGTTCCGGGATTCGCGCCGGCGGCCGGCGCTCGCTCGCGGGCCGGGAAGCGCGGGGTGACCGAGAGACAAGACCGCTGGCATGTTGCACCTTCCGTTACTCGCGGCCGCGGGACCGCCGCCGGGGTGGGGATGCCTCTTCTCCGGCCGGCGACGGGATTTTGCTACCTAACACGATAGCGTGTTGGCGGCCGGTTCGCAAAGAGATTGGGCGGTAGAGCGGAATTCATTCCGTTCGCGCCATCGGCGAAACAGCCGGAGATCGGCTCGTTGCGAACGGAATGAATTCCGTTCTACCGGCCGCGGTTCATCAGGCTGCGCTGGTTGAGATAATCGACCAGCACCTCGCCCATGTTCCGCCGCGTGTCCACCAGCACCCGCTCCATGCGGTTGCGGTGGCAGATATCGGCTAGGCGGCCATTGAACCGCTCCACGGCCGCCAGATACGCCTGGCGGATGTCGTCCGGCTGCGTGAGGTGCTCCTCGGTCACTTCCAGCCCGATGAACTTCACCATGCCGTCGAACTGGAAGTCCAGCTCGTCGTGGTGCATCACCTGGAAGAGCACCACCTCGTGGCGGTTGAACCGCAGCCGTTGCAGGGCCGGCTCCAGATCATCGAGGTTCGTGAAGAAGTCGCTGAAGATCATCACGATCTCCCGCCGGCCGAGCCGCCCGGCCAAGTCGGTGAGGCACTCCGGCATCCGCGTCTTCTGCACCGGCTCGATGGCCTCCAGGTGCGAGGTCATCTTTACCACCTGCGCCATGGAGTTCGACGGCGGCACGAAGGCCAGCACGTGCTCGTCGAAGGTGGACAGCGAGACCTTGTCGCTCTGGCGGATGACCGAGTAGCCGAGCATCACGGCCATTTGGGCCGCGTAGAGCAGCTTCTGCTCTCGCGCTTCGCCGTACCGCATCGAGGCGCTCACATCCAGCAGCATGTGGCAGACGAAGTTCGTCTCCATCTCGTACTGCTTGATGAAGTACTTGTCGCGTGTGAAGTACAGCCGCCAGTCGATGTGCTTGGGGTCGTCGCCCCAGACGTACTCGCGGTGCCCGGCGAACTCGACCGCGAAGCCGGAGAGGGGCGACTTGTGCGAGCCGGCCAGGTTCCCCAGCACCAGCCCGCGCGGCTCGATCATGTGCTGCACGATGCGGCCGAGCGTTTCGGGATCGAGATAGCGGGAAAGGACGGAATGGGACATGTCGTTCGGCTAGTGACGGGAGCGACGTCGAGCGGACGGCCGCGGCGACTCTGCCAGCATGCGCCGCGATTCACGAAGCGCCTCGGCGGCGTCACGCGCCATCTCGAACGCTTCTTCAAGTGTTTCAGCTTCGGTCGTCAACCCGGGATCGAAGGGACAGGTGATGCAGTATCCACCCTCTTCGCACGTTTCGAGGACTAGTACGAGCTTCCCATCGGTGACCGTATACGTGACCGGTTTGAACGGATTGCGGCGCGACTTCTTGTGTTTCCGAGCCGATAGAGCACGCGCCATTGGTACGAATCCCGTGGTCAACGAGCGGTCCGCGATTCTAGCAGACGCAACATCTCTCGATTGTACTCGACGCAGAACTGCTTCGCCGCGTCTTGGTATCGAGCATTCGATTCACCTTCAAGCGCGTCTGACGTTTCGGGAACTGGATTCGTGCCAAACTTGTCAAGAAGCGTGAGGGCGTCAGCGCGGTTCTGAACGATGGGAACATCCAGTCCATCTTCGTACACCGCCATGAAGCGAAAATCGTTCTTGCTGAAGTTGGTGACCGCCTCCGCGGTGGGATCGCGTGCTTCGACGGCTTTCGTCTTCGATTGCCAATACGCTGCACGCGGATCGGTGCGCCCATAACCAGCGTCGCGGCCGCAACCAACGATTGAACCGATGACTGCGACGGCCGTGATCGCAAGACCTTGATTCCGGCGGACCATGCGGCATCTCCCCGTCAACGATCAGACGCTTGCCGCCGCCGGCTGCGTGTACTTCCGGTCTGCCGGCACGGCGGCCATCAGCATGTCGATGAGCTGCTCGCTGTTCACCCCGGCGGCTTGCGCGGTGAAGTTGCCGGCGATGCGGTGCCGCAAGGCCGGCTTGGCGACCGCTTGCACGTCGCCCACGGTGGCGTGGTGCCGGCCGTAGAGGATCGCCCGCGCCTTGGCGCACGTCACCAGCGTCAGCACGCCGCGCGGGCCGGCGCCCCAGGCGACCCACTTGTTGACGAACTCCGGCGCCTCGTCGGTGTTGGGGCGCGACGCCCGGACCAGCGCCCAGGCGTAGCCCAGCACCTGGTCGCTCACCGGCACGCGGGTGACGAGTTGCTGGTAGCCGATGATATCGTCGCCGGAGAGCACGCTTTCGATCTG
>JBGQHD010000398.1:0-5487 GCA_041497795.1 Planctomycetia bacterium | reverse complement strand
GAGCACGGTCACGGCCACCAGCGGCAATCCGCCCACGACTGCTTCGGCCAGCCCCGATCACGGCTGGCTGTACCACGCGGCCAGCGGCAACGCGTGGCTGGACGAAACGGGCTATCTCAATAAGTAGCCGGCCGGTCGCCGTCGCCGGCCGGCGACCTACCCGGCCGAGTCGGTCACGGATTCCACGATGCCTGCCACGGTTTCCCTGGCCGCGGCAACCCTCGCCACTTCCATGGCCTGGCCTGCCGGCAACGGCACTTCGGCCGTCAGCCAGACGACGTGCTTCTGTCGCGACTCTTCCCGCGACAGGTAATCCAAGGCGGTTTGAATGGCCTCCGCGCTCGATTCGTCGGCGCAATGGCCCATGGCGCACCAGACTCCCTGGCGATCGACGGCCACGGCAATTCTCACGAGAATCCGCTGGGTTTCTTGAATCATGCCACTGCCCCCTCGGCTAGACAACTCTACGGCCAGGCCCAATGCTCGATGGGTCTGGCACCTTGGCGGCCCGCCACGTTCGCGGTCACAGCTTCCGCCAAGGGGATAGTCGTAGGAACGGACGGCAACCGGACAAGAAAAGCCGCAACTTTGCGGGCGCGGCCGCGTCGAGGCGAGTAGTCGATTTGCGGAATCGACCCCCGACCCTTGCGCCCGGGTATAATACGCAATCTGGGGATGCGAGTTCCTTTCGGCGGCATGCAGGCGAACGGCCAGGAGTTGCGATTCATGCCCAGTAACACGCCGCGGCCCGCCGATGCGACGCCCGGATCGAGCGACGCCCTTCCCGACTTTCCGGTCGTCATCACGCTGCCTGTGCAGTGGGGCGACCAGGACGCCCTGGGACACGTGAACAACATCGTCTACTTCCGCTGGTGCGAGTCGGCGCGGATCGAGTATCTGCACCGCCTCGGTTTGGATGCCGCCGGGACGGGGCAGGCGGCCGGCGTGATTTTGGCCGCGATCGGCTGCGATTTCCGCCGGCCCGTGACGTATCCCGATACCGTGCTCGTCGGCGCCCGCATCACGCGGATCGGCCGCAGCAGCCTGGCGATGGAGCACCAGGTCTACAGCCAGGCCCAGCAGGCTGTGGTCGCGGAAGCCACCTCGACGATCGTGGCGTTCGATCACCGCGCCGGCGCGTCGCAGCCGGTGGCCGACGACGTGCGTGCGGCGATCGGCCGCCTCGAGGGCAAGTCGCTTTGATCAGTGTCTGGCCGGGCGGCGCGCAACCGTCTCTATCGGCAGGCCGAAAGCCCGGCCCGCCGCCGCAACCTGCGTTGTCCTTTTCGGCGGTCGCGGCGTAGAATTCTTTTGGCCTTTGCGGCACACGTCTTGTTGGAACAATCGTTCGCCGGCCACCGTTATCAGGCACGGCGCTTCCTCGTCGGACCGCGGAGGTCAACGTGGAGGTCAACGTGGAGGTCAACGGCCATGCGGAAAACAACCACGCTGATTGAATACGGGGCCCCGGTTGACGCCCAGGCAATGGTCGAGCCGCCCGATGCGGCTGAAATGGTCTTGGAGCCGGGTCACCCTGGGCTGGGCGACCCCGGCTACGTCGAGCGCCGACGCGAGCTATTCACCCTCTGCCGCAAGCACCGCTTGGAGCGATTAGGCCCGCCGCTCATCGACTACACGCCGGAAGAGACGCGCATCTGGCGCGAGGTCAGCCCCCAGCTCGACGAGTTGCACCGCCGGCATGCCAGCCGGATTTATCTTTCGGCGAAGCGAGAGCTAGGAATATCAGAGACGGAAATCCCGCAGTTGCGGCTGCTCAGCGAGCAGATTGCCAAGACCACGCGGATGCACCTGGTGCCCGCGGAGGGGGCGCTGCCTTACCGCACGTTCTACTCCTACATCGCCGAGCGGGGCTTTCCGGTCACGCAGTTCATTCGCCACGGCTCGCACCCGGAGTTCACGCCGGAGCCGGACATGATCCACGACTGCCTGGGTCACGTCCCGCCGCTGATGAACCAGGACTATGCCGAGTTGCTGACGCTGATTGGCAAGGCCACGTCCACCACTCCGCACGGAGGCCAAGTGCTGGCCCTCAAGCGGTTTAGCTGGTTCAGCATCGAGTTCGGCCTGATCGAGGAAGAGGACGAGCTGAAAGTTTTCGGGGCGGGCATTCTCTCATCCATCGGGGAGATGTCGTTCTCGCTCTCCCCCGACGTCCGCCGGCGGCCCTTCGTCACGGACGAAGTCATCGAGACGGATTACGACCCCTCGCGGATGCAGGAAACGCTGTTCGTAGCGCCTTCCATGCCGTTCCTGCGCCAGGAGATCGAGCGCCTGGTGAAGCGGTTTGGCATTCCGGTGTGACCCGATAACACGAGAGCATCAGGGCCGCCGATTCACTTGGTCTTCTTTCCGTGATCGGATGACGAGACCTGTCCCGCCTTGTTTCTCCCCTTGCGTTGTCGGGGTGCGAGTGCCGGCAAGCCGTGGAGCATGCCCCGAGCACTGATATCTTCGTCGATGTCGGGCCAGTGAATTCCCTCGCCAGTGCCGATGATCTCGAAGTTCTTGCGCTGCTTCGTCGTCGCGTTGGATAGGCGCCACGACCAGGCCAGCGGCACGCTCACGGTGCGTCCGTCAGCAAGCTCGGCAGAGATGCTCTCGTCGCTGACTTCGATCGAGACGATACGTGGCTCATCGATCGCCACAGTGTTCATTCCACGCCTCCAGGATTCGATCCAAATGATCCACGATGGTCCTTCGAATGCGGTTCAGTTCTTTGGCGGAGAAGCCGTTGTTGTAGGCCAAAGCCGCCGGTTCCAGCCAAAACTTGCAAGCTTTGCGCTCGCGGCTCACGTGGACGTGCTTGGGCTCGTTGCAATCGAAACTGTAAAAGAAGATCCGGTATGGTCCCGAAATACCACGGACAGTCGGCATCGCATTTGTCCGCACCAGTGGAGGAGAGCCGGTCGCAACAAGCCATTCTAGGGACCCGGCCGCCGCCAGACTAGCGCACCGGACGGTGCGCGGCGTTTGTGACGACGGGTTGTGACGTTCCTCGGTTCCGCGTGGGGCTAGTGTTGACGCTGGCCGCGTGGCAACGTGAGATGGACGTATACGCCCCAGTGGATACGATAAAGTCATCCGACTTCCGCCAGGCTATCTCGGTCGCTCTCGGGCGGCCAACCGAGACCGCGAGACCGCCGCATCTCCTTTCCGGTCGCTAGCTGCCCCGCACCATCCGCTTGTACGCCCATGAGCCAAAGCGCTTCATCTGTCGCGGCCGACAGCCGCTCGTCCGGCCGGCGTCGGTTCACCTGGCCCTGGCTGCGGCCGATCGTGGAGTGGTTTTTCTGCTACCCGCCCCTGTTCCTGGAGACGGCCGCCCTGCTGTTGATCGTGCTGGGAGTCCAGTGGGACGTGTTGGGCGCCGACCAGATCGGTTTGCCGGGCCTGTTTTGGCACCATTCGATCTGGATTCAGCTTACCGCCGGCTTCGGCATCGCGGCGGTGCTGGGCGAAGTCTGTCTGGTGGGCTACCTGCTGGATGCCGAGCAGAAATGGATGCAGCGCGGCCGCGAGCTGGTCGAGGACGGCGCCGCGGGCCGCACGTCCTGGTGGTACTTCTTCGTCACGCTCACGTATCCGCTGTTGATGCTGGTGGCCGCGTTGCCGGCGGCGTTCGCGATTGAGCTGCGCTGGGCCCTGCCGGTGGGGCTGCTGGCCGGCGGTCTGATCGTACTGGCGCTGACGCGGCTGGGCCGCTCGATCTCTCCCGAGAAGACGGGCCTGTTCGACTGGATGCTCAACCTCCCCAAGATACGCGAGCGGTTGCCCGAGGAATGGCGCGAGGAGCTTGCTGGCCGCCGCGTTGTGCTCCGCCTCAGCCGCGAAGAGCGGGGCGAGTTGTCGCCGTACTTCCACCTGCACGCCTTTCAGGTATTCGTCAGCCTGGCGCTGCTGGCGATCTACCTGATGCTGTACCTCGCCGCGGCGTACTGGTCGGCGGAGTTCGTTTCCCCGGCGCTGGTGATCTGCGTGCTCTTGGCGCTGATGACCGCCGCCTACGGGTTCATCGTGTTCCACTTTCCTGAGCGGCATTTCGGCGTCATTTTCCTGATCTTCGCGGGCTACTTCTGCGCCGGCAGTTACCTGGCCAAGCAATATCAATTTGACGGGCTGAACTACGACCAGCCGACCGTGCTGGCCGAGATCGACGCCGATGAGCGCACACCCAGCGGCCTGATCCCCAATGACGAGGCGCTCGACAACTGGCTACGGCAACGGAAAACCTCGCTGGGCGGCCGCAAGCCGGTGCTGGTCGTGGTCACCACCAAGGGGGGCGGCGCCCGCGCGGCCGCCTGGACCACCGCCGTGCTGACGCGGTTGGAGGAAGACATCCCGCAGCTTCCCTACCACACGCGGCTGGTCAGCGGCGTGTCGGGCGGCATGCTGGGTGCGATGTACTATGTGGCGACGCTGAACCCGCCGGAACCTGGGCGTCCGCTGCATACCATTCCGGGGGACCAGTCGTCATCCCACGATCCGGCGGAAATCGTCGATCGCATTTCGCGAGACAACCTGAGCCCCGTCGTCCGCCATCTGGCCTTGCCGCTGGCAGGCGACCGCGGCGAGGCGCTGGAGCAAGCTTGGGAGAAGAACACGGCGGGCGTGCTGGCCCGGCCGTTCGCCGACATGCGCGACGCGGAGCACAGCGGCTGGTGCCCGTCGCTGGTCTTCTCGCCGATGCTGGTCGAGGACGGCCGGCGGCTGATCATCAGCAACCTCGACCTGGGCTTCCTCGTCCGCAACCAAGGCAGCCTGCTGAGCGCGGACAACGCCCCCTGCGCGCCGTCGCAGCTCGCGGAATACTCGAAGTCGGGCTGGCAGTTCTTCAAGCTGTTTCCCTATGCGACTAAGGTGCGGCTGAGCACGGTGGCGCGGATGAACGCCTCGTTTCCCTACATCAGCCCCGACGCGGAGCTGGCCACGTCGCCGCCGCGGCGCGTCGTGGATGCCGCCTATTACGACGCCTACGGCGTCAACCTGGCCGCGCTGTGGATTCACTACTGCCGCGTCTGGCTGCGGGAGAACACGGCCGGCGTGGTGCTGATCCAAATCCGCGACCAGACGCGCAACTTCGATCCTCCTTCCTACATGCCTCCCTGGCAGAGGGCCGTGTCGCGGTTCACCACGCCACTGGAGGGAGCGATCCGTGCCCGCGACGCCACCATGTCGTTCCGCAATGACGAAATGGTACACATCGTCGGCGAAGACCTGGGCCAGCCCGGCGATCCCGACTTCTTCACGACGGTGCTCTTCGAGTACCCCGGCGATGCCCCCTTTAGCTGGTACCTGCCGCCCGAGGACCTGGAGGGCATGAAGAAGGCTGTCGCCGACCCCAGCGGCAAAGTGGCGTCGAGCGTTCGGCAATTGAAGGAGTGGTGGGGCCGGCGCGAGGGTGGTAACGAACATCGAACGTCCAACGTCCAACATTGAACCTCGAACGCTTCGACGTTCAACGTTGGG
>JBGQHD010000397.1:0-5513 GCA_041497795.1 Planctomycetia bacterium | reverse complement strand
TTCCAAAGCAGTCAGGGCAGCGACAACATCTTCAGCGACCTGATCAATCTGAAGCCGGCCGGCGGTGAGATGATCTTCACGCTTCCCAACGGCTTGCAGGCCTACTATATCACCAACGCCAAGGGTGAACGGATCGATTCCGCGCCCACCGCGGTGGTGACCGACGTCAACGCCTCGGACAAGACGGTCCGCAACGGCCTGTCGTGCATGCGGTGCCACGAGCGCGGCATGAAGACTTTCGCCGACGTGGTGCGGCCGACGCTGCGGAAGCTGGGCAACGCTGCACCCGCCGGCACGGACGTCAAGGCGGTCCTCAAGCTCTATCCCGAGCAAAGCGCGCTCGATGCCCTGGTGAAGCAGGACGAAGAGAGGTTCACGAACGCCATGGAGCAGCTCCTGGGCAAGCCGCAAACCGTCGAGGCGCTGAAGCCCGTCAGCAAGGGGTTCCTCGATCTGCCGCTCTCGTTGTCCCAAGCCGGGGCGGAGGTCGGCTTAAGCGATTCGAAGCAGTTCAAGAACGATGCCCGGTGGAAGCAGAAGCTCCTGGATTTTGGTTTCTCGGCGCTGTTGGCAGGCGAGTATGTCCCGCGCGACGCTTGGGAAGGCAAATTCGAGCGTCTCGTACGCGGGTTGCGGCTAGGCATCCCGCTGGTTCCCCTCGACAGCCTGACGGGAGCGGACTACGTGCCCAACTCGCCGGCCCCCTTCGGGATCGAGCTGAAAACAAACAAGTCCGGCAACATCTTCACGAACAATGAGGAGATCGTGATCTTCGTGAAGCCCTCCAAGGATGTGTTCATCGAACTCATCGGCACCAGCGCCCGGGGCCGGAAGGTGGTCCTGGCCCCCGCGACCACGAAGGTCAAGGCCGGCACGCAATTCCGCTTTCCCGCTGAGGGCAAGAGCCTCAAGGCCAAGGGCGGCGCCGGCAAGGAGCAGATCACCGTTTTCGCCAGCGAAGTCGCCTTCGGCGACGGCGAACTGCTGCGTGGCGACGGCGTGTCCGACCGCGTGGTGCATTCCTTCCAAGTTCGCTCGCAGGGCCAGCAGGTGGAGATGCAGTGCTCGCCGAACCCCTTCCAGACCGTGAAGAAGACGATCGCCATCGAGTCGCGGTAATGGAGCGAGTGCTTCGTGGAGCACGAAGAGCGCATCGAAGTCGCGATAAGCTCCGCGCGATTTCAATCCAGCGACGTCATTCCTACCCGCTTCCGTGGTGGGGGCTCCGGGCACTTGCGCAGGTAACTGAGCACGTCGGAGAGCTGCGCGGTGGCCAGCCCCAAGCAGGTGTCGGCGCCGCCGTAGTAGATGCGGATCGCGCCGCTCGCCTTGTCCAGAATCCACCCACAGGGAAACACCACGCCGTTCACATCCCCCTGACGCTCGTAGGGCATCTCGGGCGTGAAGATCCATTCGTCGCTACGGCGAAGTACTTGGCGGGGGTCCTCCAAATCGAGCAAGGCCAGGCCCAGGCGATAGAGACATCCCCCCGCGGTGTGCCGCACGCCATGGTAGAGGAGCAGCCATCCCTCCGGGGTCTCCAGCGGGGGAGGGCTCAAGCCGATCCGGTTGGCATCCCACCACGCGCCACGCCGAGCGTGCAGCAGGACGTGGTGGTCACCCCAATGCGTCAGGTCCGGCGAGAAGGACAGCCAGATGTGCGCACCGGAGCTGCCTGCCGAAACCGGTCGATGAATCATCGCGTACCGGTTCCCGAAGCGGCGGGGAAAGACCGCGGCATCCTTGTCCTCCGGCGGCATGACCGGGCCGAGTCGGGAGAAGGAGGTGAAGTCTTTCGTCCGCGCCAAAGAGACCAACGGACCGCTGGGTGAGAAGGCCGTGTAGGCGATGATCCATTCCTGGCGCTCCTCGACCCAGGTCAGGCGCGGGTCTTCCACCCCCCACGCTTCCTCCGAGTAGTTCGTCGGATCGGGAGCGAAGCTGGGCTTGGAGTCGATGTGCCAGTTCGAGACGCCGTCGTTGCTGCGGGCCACGGTCAGGTGCGAGTGGCCTCGGCGATCCTCCACGCGGACGAGCAATACGGTTTCATCGCCCAGTTGACACGCGCCGGCGTTGAACACCGTGTGTGCCGGGTAGGGCCAGTCTTGCGCCGTGAGGATCGGGTTGGCGGAATGGCGCTGGAACAGTTCCACGTGAAGGCTGGGTGTTTTCGATTCTCTGTGCATTCCGATTTCCTTAGTGAATGACGTCACGCTGCGGACTTCGTGTTCCACGCGCGCTGGCGACATCATGGGCTGTGACATCATGGGCTGTACCGAGCAGCCCGTAAGTCAGGCGTTGCCCACCGCGGTTTTGCCGCTTTCGCCCAGCGCGGGCTGGAGCTCGAATTTCTGTAATTCCGTCCACAAGTAGGCCAGGGTCGATTCGGCTCCCTGGTTCTGATTCACGCCGGAAAGTTGCAAGCCATCGTAGCAGGCGCCGCAGCGATCATCGATCAGTGGCTGCCCCGAGCTGTTCCGGCCATGGAACCAAGCGTGCGCCCGGCGGAAGGTGGCCAGGTACTTCTCATCGCGGAGCACACGGAACGCCGCCAGCGCGGCGTCGGCCATGGTGACGGCCTCCACCGGCTGCTGATCGTAGAGCGATTTGGCCTCGCCGTGCGGGAACCAATCGTTGTTCCCGACCGGCCAAAAGATGTTCTCCGCGGTCGTCGTCCGGTCGAGGAAGTCGAACGATGCGTTCGCGACTTCGAGGAACGCTTCCCGCGGCCAGCGCTGCGCGGCAACGAACAATGCGTGCGGCAACACCGCGTTGGCATACGTCATCCGCGATTCGAACCACGCCCAATCCGGCCGCTGGGAGCGGTGGTAACACTCGACGAGCCGCCTGGCGGCAGACCAGGCGACGTGTTCGAGCGGTTGTAAATTGTCCACGCCCGCCGTCCACAGATGCCCCCAAGCCAGAATCACGTAAGCCTGGGCCCGCAAACTCCGCAGCTCAGCCAGTGCGGGCAAAACCGCCTCAATCAACTCCTTGGCCAGCACGCGGCATCCATCCGGCAGACCGCTGCCGAGCACCTCGGCCAAGGCGAGGACCGCCTGGCCCTGGCAATCGCAGGTTCCTGCCGCGTCCAGCCAATCGCGTTGGTAACTCAAGAAATTGTGGAACCCGCGGACAGGGCACCGGGCATGCACCAAAAAGCTCAGGTACCCCGTCACCCGGCTCAACATCCGCTCGTCGGCGTGTTGAGACCACAAACGGGCGCAGAGGCGCAAGGCCCTGGCGTTATCGTCCGTCGTGTAACCGCTCTCGCGCCGTGGAATGCTGTAAATGGCATGCTGGATCAGCCCCGTCGAATCGGTCATCCGATCCAGGTGACCCAGCGACATCGAGTCCAGTGGAACGGAATCATGAGTGTGCATTACCGGTCTCCATACACGAATTTGGTGCGCTCGCGATGGACGGCAACGCCCCCACGGTGAAGTCCGCGGGGTTTCTCCTCACTCGCAAACGCCACGTGGTCGAAGAACTCGAGGTACTTCTGGCCGACGTGCGGCCAAAACATCGGCTTGGCGTACTTGTAGGCGAGGCGGCGAGTTTCCATCGCCAGGGCGTCGTCGTTCAAGAATCGCAGCGTCGCCGCAGCCAGCGCGGTGCTGCTCTCAAACGGCACCAGCAGGCCGCGCCCTTCGGCCAACACTTCTTGGGCGTAGAGATAGGGCGTGCTCACCACCGCGCCTCCCGCCGCTAGGGCATAGGCCAAGGTGCCGCTGGCAATTTGGTCCTTCCCCGGATAAGGGGTGACATACACGTCGCAAGCCTGTAAGTGCCACAACAGGTCGGCCAGGCTGAGATACCGATTCACGAAGCGCAGATGATCGGCGACACCGAGTTCCGCGGCCATCGCAATCAGGCTCTCGCGGTAAACTTCGCCCTCCTGGCGTTTCACCTGCGGATGGGTGGCCCCCACAATCAGGTACAGAGCTTGCGGACAGGCGGCCACGATCCGGGGCATGGCGGCGATCATGGATTCCAGCCCCTTGCCGCGGTTGATGAGTCCGAAGGTGCAAATCACCCGCCGTCCCGTGAGCCCCAGCCGCGCCTTGTGCGTGCCGTCGCGTTCAAAGGGGACCACGGGCACGCCATGGGGAATCACCCGCACGTGCGGTCCCAACACGCCATACACGCTGGCCAAGAGCCGCGCCGCAACCTTGGTCATGACCACGATGCCCTGGCTTTGAGCGGCCAATGTTTGGATCAAGCGCCGTGGCAACGGGTCCGGCCGGGTCATCAGCGTGTGGAAGGTCGTGACGATCGGCTTACGGCAATTCCGCATAAAGTCCAGCACGCGCCGGCCCCACTCGCCAGGATAGAGGCCGAATTCGTGCTGCAAACTCACCACGTCGCAGGGGCCGTCGTTGGCCACCTCCGCGGCCAAGCGGTATGCGTCCGCGCGGCTGTTGTCGATGACGTGAACCACGCGTGGGTCGTCGTAGCGGAGCGTGCGTGTCTTCTGGATCGCCGCCACGGAGCAGACCGGGTCCGGCGCTGCCAGATCGACGGCATCCGCCGAATCCTTGGTGAACGTGGCCAGCCCGCACTCTTCCGGCGGATAGGTCGATACAAACAGCGGTCGAACGGCATTCACTCGTCACCTCCTTGAGGCGGGTATCCGGCCGAGGACAACAAAACAGCCGACGTGGTGGAACGCCGTAAAGGCATCGACCACGTCGGCATACTCGTCAACGAGCCCCCCGGCACGGCCGGGTTGCCCTTCATCTAGTCAGCCGACTTTGAACGTAAGCACCCAACGGGAACCGATGCAAAACTCACCGCCGGCCCCCGCGGCAAACAAATCATACGCCATGCCCCTGGGAAAGCAACGCGAACGTCGGGTCGGGCTTCTAACCTGTAGCCCGATCGCTCAGTGGACTAGTGGTCTGTCACGCGTGACGTGACGTGTGGCACGGCCATCTTGGCCGTGAATTCACGGGCTGGAAGCCCGTGCCACGATCCATCAACCGACGCGTGACGGAGCACTAGCTTTGCAACGCTTGTCCAGGGAGTCTTACCGACGTCGCGCAGGGTCCTTTCTTCCCTTCCCCTAGGTCGTAGTCAACCATCTGGCCCTCGCGAAGGTCAGTGAAGGCCACGCCCTTGACCTCGGAATGGTGGAAGAACAAGTCGCTTCGTCCGGCCTCAACAAACCCGAAACCGCGATCCGCAACCAACCGCTTTACCTTACCTTGTGGCATTGCTGCCTCCCTAGAAAAACACGCTGCGACGCCGCTTCTGACAGCCAGAAACGGAAGTGCAGCCAAACAAACAACGAGCAGATCGCCCAAGCCAAGAAGGGCCGCGAGGCACAACTACGCGGGCGAGACGGGAAGAACGACCGTTTCGGGCGTTCAGACCAACATCGTCTTTGCTCTGCTTCGCAACTCATTGCGATCAAGTAATTATAGAGCGGAATCGACAACCGCACAAGCCATCGCCGCCAATCGCGGCCTGCTCACGCGGAGTTGCACCATCTCCATCGCTAGAACCAGCAC
>JBGQHD010000396.1:0-5513 GCA_041497795.1 Planctomycetia bacterium | reverse complement strand
CGCGTTCAAGCGCGCCCACACGGACCACGATCTCGGGCAAACCGACCGGCCCGGGCGTGCCCGCAATGTCACTGGGTATCGACATATTCCCATTCCCCTTTGACCACAAGACGCAGCATCCGGATCAGCTTACCGTTTCATCAACACCTCATCCAAATTCAGCAGCACGTTTCCCACCACCGTCCACGCCGCCAGTTCGGCCACGTTCATTTCCTTGGGCGGCGGGCCGAGCGGCTCGGTGGCCAATTTGCGGGCGGCTTCGGGCTGCTTCTCGAAGCGAGCTAGCGACTGCGTGTAGAGCCTTTCGAGCCGTGAAAGCTCGGCGGCTTGCGGTGGGCGAGACAGAGCCAAGCGGAAGGCGTAGCGCACGCGGTCGGACGAGCTGCTGCCGCCTTGCGACACGATCCGCCTGGCGAGCGCCTGGGCCGCTTCGATGTACACCGGGTCGTTGAGCGTCACCAACGCCTGGAGCGGCGTGTTGGTCCGGATGCGGCGGACGGTGCAGACCTCGCGGTTGGGGGCGTCGAACGTGGCCATCGAGGGGTAAGGGCTCGACCGCCGCCACGTGGTGTAAAGCCCGCGGCGGTAGCGGTCCTCCCCCATGCTCGTCTGCCAGTCGATGCCCGTGCCGAACGCCGCGGTAAGGCCAATCGACGGCTGCGGCGGCTTGACCGGTGGGCCGTACATCTTCGCGCTCAACAGGCCGCTGACCGCCAACGCCTGGTCGCGCACCATTTCGGCCGAAAGCCGGAACCGCGGCCCGCGAGCCAGCAGGCGGTTCTCCGGATCGCGCTGCACCAGCTCGGGCGAGACTTTCGATGATTGCCGATACGTGGCGGAGGTGACGAGCAGCTTGAGGAAGGCCTTGATGTTCCACCGCCCGATGTTTGTCTTCCCCTCACCCTGCCCTTTCCCCGCAGGGGAGAGGGTATTCTTCTCTCCCTCTCCCCCCTGGGGAGAGGGCCGGGGTGAGGGGAATTGGGGTGAGGGGCTTACCAGCTCGCACGCCAGCCAGTCCAGCAGCTCCGGATGAAACGGCAGCTCCCCCTGCGTGCCAAACTCCTCGCTGCTGGCCACGATGCCGATGCCGAAGATCTGCTCCCAGCAGCGATTGGCGATCACGCGGGCCGTGAGCGGGTTGTTCTCATCGACCAGCCATTTGGCGAGCGTCAGCCGGTTCATCGGCGCGCCAGCGGGCAGTGGATGGAAGGCCGCCGGCGTCCCTTCGCTCACTTGCTTGCCCAGGTCGAGGAAGTTGCCCCGGTGCTGAATCTTCGTCACGCGGCGGCCGCCGGCGTCCATCTCGCGCATGATCGGCACCGTGTTGGGCTTCAGCCCGGCAAGCTGCTTCTGAAGCTCGCTCAGCTTCTGCCGCGTGGACTGAAGCTCCGGCGCGATGCTCGAGTAATACTGCGTAACCGCCTCGTTTTGCTGCGGCGAGCGCTTCGCGGCTTCGATTCGCAGAGCGGCGAGCACCGCGGCCGGGGTGCTGGCCCATTGCCCGACGCGAGGATCGTCGGTCACCGACAAACGGAAGCGGCCGAGCGTGTGATTGGCGAACTGCGAGGCGTGCTCGATGGTGATGACGAGCTTCGATCCCGCCGGAACATCGACCGCAGCCGTCGATAGCAGCGTCAGCGCGTGGGCCTGGCCCGGCTGCCCGCCGATGGCCCAGCCGCGGTTCTTCGGGTCGGGGTTCTTCAGCACGTTGCCCGGCTCGAAGGTCGCCTGGGCGTAGTCGGCCAGCGCCGCGCTAAACTCCACGGCCCGCGCGCCGCCGAGCGTGGCCGCTACGCGCGTGACGACGAAGTTGCCGGCGGCATGACCGGGGCCCTTGCCCGGCAGCGAGTCGTCGGGCAGGGCCTCGAGCCGCAGGGCACGCAACTTGCCGCC
This sequence comes from Planctomycetia bacterium, assembly GCA_041497795.1. Taxonomy (GTDB): domain Bacteria; phylum Planctomycetota; class Planctomycetia; order Pirellulales; family S012-138; genus JBGQHD01. Next base: position 3,620 of record JBGQHD010000396.1, on the reverse strand, counting down.
TTCCAACGGCAGCTCGACGGTGTACGTGTCGTTTTTCGCCCCGGCGGCGACGCGGATGATCGCCTCCTCGTCGTACGACGGTTTTCCAAACCGTCCGTCCGGCGACTTGCCTGAAGGTGCTACCTGCTGCGGACTCTTGGCGGCCGGATTGGAAATCCGGCCTACGCCGAGTTCGATCTTTGCCCCGGCCTGCGACTTCACGGCCGAGGGCCTGATCGCGCTCCACTTGAGATCGCGCGGGAACGCCGCTTCCCACTTGGCCTGCGCCGCCCGCAGCTCTAGCGTGGGCGTACGCAGCGCGGCCTCCAGCCGGGCAACCTCGTCCTGCCAGGCCTTCCGTTGCTGTTGCTGTTCCGGAGTGAGGATCGACAGCAGCGGCGATTCGTCCGTCCGGTCGGCGTCCTGGGTGTTGTTGAAGAACGCGAAGAAGCGGAAGAAATCCTCCTGCTTGATGGGGTCGTACTTATGGTCGTGGCACTGGGCGCAGGCGATGGTCGTGCCCATCCACACGGCCATCGTCGTGTTCACGCGATCGACGACCGCCACGTTGCGGAACTCCTCGTCGTTCGTGCCCCCTTCGTTGTTGGTCAGCGTGTTGCGATGAAAGGCCGTGGCCGCGAGTTGCTCGTCGGTCGGGCTGGGCAGCAGGTCGCCGGCGATCTGCTCGATGGTGAACTGATCGAACGGCTTGTTGGCGTTGAGCGAGCGGATCACGTAGTCGCGGAACAGCCAGATCGTCCGGGCCGGGTCGTCGGCATAGCCGGCCGAATCGGCGTACCGGGCCAGGTCGAGCCACATGTGCGCCCAGTGCTCGCCGTAGGCTTCCTTGGCCAGCAACCGATCGACGAGTTTCTCGTAGGCCTGCGGATCGCGGTCGTTCACGAAGGCATCCACCTCTTCGATCGTCGGCGGCAGGCCGGTGAGATCGAGCGACACGCGGCGGATCAGGGCATAGCGGTCGGCCTCCGGCTGCGGCTGCAAGCCCTCGCGCTCCAAACGGGCGAGGATGAAGTGGTCGATGGCGTTGCGCACCCAGGCCCGGTTCTTCACCGCCGGCAGCTCCGGCCGCACGGGCTTGATATACGACCAGTGCGGCGTGTACTTGGCCCCCTGGCGAATCCACGAGGTGAGCAGGTCGATCTCGCGCGGCGTGAGTTTCTTGCCCGTCGATTTGGGCGGCATCGCCTCGCTTTCGTCGCGCGAGGTGATGCGCTGGATGAGCGCGCTCTGCTCCAGCTTGCCCGGCACGATGGCCGCATAACCGCCGAGGTCCGCTGTGGCCCCCTCGGCCGTATCCAGCCGCAGCGGCTGGTTCACACCCTTGCGCTGGCCCGGGTCCGGCCCGTGACACTTGAAGCAGTTGTTCGAGAGGATCGACCGGACGTCGCGATTGAAGGAAACAGGGGAGTCGGCGCGCGCGGTTCGAGGCGCCAACAGGACGAGGTCCAATGCCGCGAGAATGATCGCTATTGCGAGCGTCGGTTTCCGCATCGTTCGACTCCTGAGATTGCTGCGGCCATGCCGACCGCGCTGGTTCGCTCATGCTCGCGACCGGCTCGCTCAAACTCGGATCGGCGGGATGAAGCGGGCTGTGAGCGCTTCACAAGTGGAAGGCGGATCAAGCCTGAATTCTAACCGCTCGGCAGGGAAAACAGTAGGGACCAGCAGCTTCGGTACTGGGTCAGTTTGAATTATTTTCCTGATTCTCCAGCAAGCTGACGATTTCTTCGATGGACCACAAGTGATCGGCGACGCCAACCTTCATCGCCGGGGCCATCCGCAGCGTCTCGTGCCGCCGGGCGAAATTGTAGTACATGAAGTGTAGCGAGACAGCCGCGACGTGGTTCCGCAGCTTTTTGGAATGCGCGTTCGTCAACCGCGTGAATCGTCGCATCGACATCCGCATCGTCAAGTTTGCCCGCTCCGCGAAGCTGGTCGAGATGTGGTCCGGGTCCGGGTTGCCCATGATGACTTCCTTGCGGCAGCCGTTGCACTTGGCCGGGCTGTACCGCTTCTCGTTCTCTTGCGGGTCTTGGCCGAACAGTTTGACCAACTTGGCGTAGTCGATCAGCACGCCGAAGTTTTGCTCGACGGCTTCCAAGTAGGCTTTGTGGCCATCGGTCGTTAGCTGCACGCGATCAGCCAGCCGGCCCGCCAAGTCGCGGACGAAGAGCTGCGCCGTCTCGCCGTCGCGTAGGCCGACGAACCACGACGGCACGAGCTTGCTGTCCGCGTCGATTGCTGTCCACGTCCACACGTCGCCGCGACCGAGGCCGCGATGCTCTTCGGGGACGTTCTTCTGGTTGGCCCCGACGAACGACCAAATTTCGTCGAGCTGGAGGCGCTTGCACGGGAGATTCCGCAGCGCGGCGTCCTGATAGACGGAGCACGCTTCGCCCAGCTCGACCAGCAACTTGAGAATCGTATTCTTGGCCACGCCGGTCATGCGGACGGTCGAGCGGATCGAACAGCCCTCGACCAGGGCGCGGACAACGGCGATTCGGTCTTGTCGGGTGAGGCGATTCATACTGACCATTATGCTTGAGCGTTGATGCAACGTCAAGTCAGTAATTCACATTTTCCGTGAATCCGTGACTTAGTCAATTGACGCCGCGAAAAACGCCGATAGAATCGACATGCACGGAGGAATGAGGAGATCACCGGGATGGACGTGCGTTTCGCCGACGGCAAGCTCGAACGTCTCGAACGTCTCGACCGGGAGCGGGACTTCGACGCCGGCCTAGACAAAGAGGTCGTGACGAAGTTCCGGATGCGGATGCAACTTATTCGGGCGGCAGACGACGAGCGGGCGTTCTACGCGATGAAGTCGCTGCACTTTGAAAAGCTGAAAGGGAAACGGTCGCATCAAAGATCAATGAGGCTTAACAAGAAATGGAGGCTGATAATCGAGATCAAGGAACGGAAGCCGAAGAACATCGCTGTGATCGTGTCAATCGAGGATTACCACTAACACGAATGGGGGATGGCATGTCCACCTACACTCCTGCGGAAGTGTTCCCCCCTGGCGAGTTCATTAAGGAAGAGCTTGAAGCAAGGGGATGGACGCAGCGCGACTTGGCCGCAATCATTGACCGCCCAGTACAAGCAGTTAACGAGCTGATTTCCGGTAAGCGATCAGTGACGCCAGACACCGCTCGCGCACTCGGGGAAGCGTTTGGAACCGGCCCTGAGCTATGGATGAACCTGGAAAGCGCTTGGAGACTTTCTCAGGTCAAATCAGACACCAGGGACATTGCGAGGCGATCCAAGCTGTACAGCAAAGCGCCCGTAAATGACATCTTGAAGCGAGGTTGGATAGAAGAGACTGACGACCCCGACGAACTTGAGCGAAGGATTCTCCAGTTCATGGGGATGAATTCCCTAGATGACGCGCCTCAATTCTCTGCGGCTGCGAGAAAGTCCACCAGCTATGCGACAACGACGCCAGCACAGGTCGCGTGGCTGCGTCGGGCTGCATACCTTGCTCGCTCCGTCCAGGCAAAGCCGTTTCGACACAAGTCGTTCGTAGAGGGAGTCAAAGAAATCCGTGAGCTTGCTGGTAACGAAGCTGACGCCAGGAAGGTTCCGCGATTTCTCTCGTCAATTGGCGTTCGCTTCGT
>JBGQHD010000395.1:0-5520 GCA_041497795.1 Planctomycetia bacterium | reverse complement strand
GTGTCCTTCAACGGCTTTGGCGGTCGGCCCTGCGGGCGCGTCTCTTGGGGAATGGGAATCGATCCGGGCCAGCCGGACGTCTTGCCGCAGTTGTTGCTGCCAACCAACAGATTCACTCGCGAAAGTCCGTCAACGACGTACTTCGAGAATCGCCGAAACTCGTAAAGCTCGATCCGCTTCAGTAGCGACATACGATAGAATCCACTGCGATCTATTCTTTCTGCGGTTCCGTCATCCGCCACGGATCCAGCGCGTGCTTCAGCTTATCCGCCGGGACGATCTTCTTTTCTTCGCACAGCTCGCGGATGGTCTTGCCAGTCTTGAACGCCTCTTTTGCCAGCTCGGCGGCTTTTTCGTAGCCGATCAGCGGGTTCAGGCTGGTGACCATCGACAGACTCTTCTCCACCGAGGCGGCGCAGGCTTCTTCGTTGGCTTCCATCTCTTCGGTGCAGAACTCGACGAACGCGCTGGCCGACGAGGCCAAGAGGCCGATGCTCTCCAGCGTCGTCTGGCCCATCACCGGCATCATGATGTTGAGCTGGAACTGCCCGCCGGTTGCGCCGCTGAAGGCCACCGTTTGGTCGTTGCCCATCACGCGGGCGGCGACCTGCATCAGGCTTTCGCACATCACCGGGTTCACTTTGCCGGGCATGATCGAGCTGCCGGGCTGACGGTCTGGCAGCTTCACCTCGTAGAACCCGCAGCGGGGGCCCGAGCCGAGCCAGCGGATGTTGTTGGCCACGTTGAACAGCGTCACCGCGATCGCCCGGAGCTGGCCGTGGCACTCGACCAGGCCGTCGCGCTGGGCGTTGGCCTCGAAGTGGTTGGGTGCCTCGACGAAGGGGATGCCGGTCTCCTGCACCAGCGCCGCCGCCACGCGGCGGCCGAACTCCGGATGCGTGTTGATGCCCGAGCCGACCGCCGTGCCGCCGGCCGGCAGCTCCAGCATGGCCTCCATCGCCCGCTTGGCGCGGTCGATCGACATTTCCAGTTGCCGGGCAAAACCGCCGAACTCCTGGCCCAGCCGCAGCGGCGTGGCGTCGGCCAGGTGCGTGCGGCCGATCTTGATGATGCTGTCCCACTCGCGGGCTTTCTTCTCCAGCGAGGCCCGCAGCCGCTCCAGCCCGGGGATCAGGGCCTTCTTGATCGACATGGCCACGGCCACGTGGATGGCCGTGGGGAACATGTCGTTCGTGCTCTGCCCCATGTTGACGTGGTCGTTGGGGTGGACCAGCTTCCGCGCGGCGAAGCGGTCGCCGGCCGTGATCTCGATGGCCCGGTTGGCGATCACCTCGTTGGCGTTCATGTTGCTGGAGGTGCCCGAGCCGGTCTGAAAGACGTCGATCGGGAACTCGCCGTCGAACTTGCCGGCGGCCACCTCGCGGCAGGCGGTCATCAGGGCCTCGACCTGCTTGTCGGTCAGCGGGTTCTTGCCGCTCTTGGTGAGCTTGCCGAGATCGCGGTTGGCGATGGCGGCGGCCAGCTTTACCAGCCCCAGCGCGTGGATCAGCGGCCGGGGCAGCGGCCAGCCGGAGATGGGAAAGTTCTCCACCGCGCGCTGCGTCTGCGCGCCGTAATAGGCTTTCGCGGGGACTTTGACGTCCCCCATGGAATCGTGCTCGACGCGGAATTCGGCCATGAATGTTCCGCCAAATGCCAAGAGGGAGACGAACGAACGCCGGCGACCCGCCGCGCGGCGCGTTGTCATCATACTTGGCTGCCCTAGACCAGCAAGGTGCAAGACCGACGGTGTACTACTGACGTTTGAGTTCTTCGCGCGCCGCGAAGATTTCGACCACGGATGCCACCGATGGGCACGGATAGGAAGAAGCCTTCCTTCGAAAGAAGTCGCTCAATATATGCGTGCGATCCGTGGCATCCGTGGTTCTTGTTGCGGGCAATCGGCTACAATGGCCAGGCGCGGGAACGGCCCGCTCGGCCGTCCAAGATCATGTTGGCCAACTCCCGTTGTCGCCGTTCTCAAGGAGGCAATCTATGGGTTTCTCTTGCCGTCACAGCCGGGCACGAATGGGCATGGGCCGGTCCGCTCTCGCATCGCGAGTCGCTTGGGGGCTGCTGCTCGGCTGGGCGATCGCCGCTCGGCAGGGTTCGGCCTTGGCCGATCCGTGCGGCATGGTGCCGCCGATCTACGTTACCGACAACACGTCGCTCGTGCGCGTCGGCGACGAGCAGACGTACGTCTTCTTCAAGGACGGCCTGGAGACGTTCGTGATCCGGCCGGGCTTCTCCGGCAAGGTCGAAGACTTCGGCATGCTAATCGCGTTCCCCACGCCGCCGGCGCTGCGGAAGGTTTCCGAGGACATTTTCCCGCAGATCGCCGCCGCGATCGATCCGCCGGAGGTGGTGATCGACCTGCGGCCGAGGCCAGTCCCCCGTGCACCGGCCGCGAATTTTGGCAACGGATCGGGGCAGGGGAACTCCGGCGGGCTGGCACTGCGAAAGGACGAAGTTCGCGTTCTACGGCAGGAGGCCGTCGGCATGTACGAGGTCGCCGTGCTCGAAGCCGGCAGCGCCGAAGCGCTCAAACGCTGGATGGACGACCACGGTTACAAGTATCCCAAGGGCATGGACGCCGTCTGCGAGGAATACGTGAAGCTTGGCTGGTGCTTCGTGGCCGAGAAGGCCAAGGTCGGCGGCAAGGCCAACGTCGATCCCAAGCCGCGGATGAAGGGCGTCGATACGAAGCTGCCGGCCGGCTCGGCGTTCGACGGCCACGTGCAGGCGATGGCCTTTCGCTTCAAAGTCGATCAGCTCGTCCTGCCGATGCGGCTCTCGGCCTACAACGAAGGCTCGATGCACAACATCGTCTACCTCTTGACCAACGGCCCGCGAAAGATTCGCTCGATCCCCGAAGAGTTCGTCATGCGGCAGCTCTCGGGCGACGAGGTGTTCCGCAACGTCACGCAGCCGCTGCCGCTGCGGATCATCGGCGGCACGGTCGCCGACCTTCGCGACTGGCACCGCCAGGCCCTGCCGCAGCAGCGCAATCCCGCGCCGCACAACGGTTTTGCCAAGGAGCTGTTCGCGTCGGACCTGCTGGCGTTGAAGACCGGCCGGCTGTCGCACCCGCACGAGGAAGATGAGAAGATGCTGCTGCGGATCGGAGAGAACTTCGGCCTGCGTGGGCCGGTGATCGACAAGCTGAACCTGGCGGTCCTCGACGCGCAGCGCGAGAAGGCGCTGAAAGAGTCGCTCGATGACCTCAAGAAGATGACGCTCACCGTCATCGACGGCGACTTCCCCCGCGAGGTGGTCGGCGCGCAGAACCTGACCTTCGGCGAGTACCGCATGCCGGCCCGGCGGAACTCCCGCGAGTTCTACGACGCCAAGAATGGGAAGCCCGCCGCTCGCGGCGACGGCACGCTCGAGCCCGGGCCGGTCAAGTCACCGGGCAAGCGGAGGGGCAGCCTCGGCGGCCTGGGAGGAATCTTCCTGGGAGCGATCGCCGGGCTGATGGTCGCGGGCGCCTTGATTGGCTTGTCGCGCACTCGCAAATCCATCGCGGAACGCTGATAGACGCCCCATGACCGATCTCAAGGACCCTCGGCTGATCTATCTCAAGGGCTTTGCGTTCCTGCTCATCGGGCTGCTTTCCTCGGCGCTCTTGATTATCGAGCAGCCGACGATCAAGGTGGGATTTCTACTGGCCGTGGCCGTTTGGGCCTTCGCCCGGCTGTACTATTTCATGTTCTACGTCATCGAGCACTACGTCGATCCCGGCTACAAGTTCGCCGGGATTGGGTCGTTCGTGCGGTACCTGTTTCGCAGGAGACAGGAGTCAGGAATCAGGAGACAGGAGTCAGGAGACAAGTGAGACTAGAAGAGAACCCTGACTCGTGACTCCTGAGTCCTGCCCCCTGACTCCTGTGCAAATGCCCGACGAGCTGACATTCATGATGGGCAAGTTCGCCGCGCGGCTGCCGGCTGACCGGCGATATGCCAAGAACCACATGTGGGCCAAGGCCGACGGGGCCGGCTGGGTGGTCGGCTTTTCGGCCTACGCCGTGCGGCTGCTCCAGGACGTGTACTTTCTCGACTGGCACGTCGAGGCCGGAATGCCGCTGACCGAGCGCCAGGAGATCGGCGAAATCGAAAGCTCCAAAGCCGAAAGCGCGTTATATTCGCCCCTAGCCGGCCAGCTCCGCGAGATCAACGCGGCCGTGCTCAAAGACCCCTCGGCGATCAACGTCGATACCTACGGCGAGGGCTGGCTGCTGGCCATCGACGGGCCGGGCGACGAGCTGCTTTCGATCGAAGACTACGTAAAGCACCTTGAATCGGCCTGGAAGGTGGCCGAGCGCACGATCAAAGGGCAGTTCAATGAATGAACCCAGCGCGGAGTGCGAAATCCGGAATGCGGAGTTTGCGCGAGATGACGCTCGGCAGCGCCAGGCCAATGACACGCCGCGCGGCGTCGGCTTCTCGCTAGCGTGGCTGCTGGCGAGCATGGCGCTGTTCTCCTTTTCGATGGCCGCCGGACTGGTCTGGGGGTTACCGCCGTGGTTGTCGCGATGGCTGTCGATCGCCGCGGCCCTGGCCGGCGTGGCCGTCCTCTTCCGCCGCCTCCGCGAGCATCCCGTCTCGGTGCCGTTATGGATTGCGGCGTTCGCCATGTTCGCCACGGCGGGGTTTGACCAGTTGCGGGCAATCGTCCTCGGCCCACAGACTTCATACGTCGGCGGCCTGTCTGCTGACTTCGGCCAGGGCGACGACGACCGGACGCTGGCCTCCCTCGCGAAGACGCCCCAAGTCGAACGGTTGATGATCTCCGGGCGGCAGTTCACCGACGCCGCGCTCGTCCACCTGCAGTACGCTCGCAATTTGAGGCGATTGGATATCTCGGACGCCCAGATCACCGGTAGCGGGTTTGTCCACCTCCGGGAGTTGACGAAACTTGAAACGCTCCGGATGAGGGGCAGTCCGGTCATCGACGACAGCTTGGTCAATCTCGGGGCGTTGACTTCGCTGAGGGAATTGTCTCTGCTCGGCACCGCCGTCGCAGGGAACGGACTGAAGCACCTCGCTTCCTTAACTGCCTTGGAAGAACTGGACCTGTCTTACACGCAAGTTGGCGACGAGGGCCTTCGTCAACTTGCGCCGTTGACCGGGCTGAAGCGACTGAAGCTGTCGGGCACCAAAGTCACCGACGACGGCTTGCCGCACTTGGCGGCTCTTTCGTCGCTCGAAAACCTGGACTTGAGTATGACGAAGATCACCGGCGCCGGGCCGCATCACCTGAGTGGACTTCGTTCCTTGGAGAGCCTCGACGTGCACCTCACCGAGATCGGCGACGCGGCCGTGCCCCAGTTGGCCGAACTCAAGAGCCTGAAGCACTTGTCGGTCTTCGGCACCAAGCTCACGCCGGACGGGCTCCGCGCGTTGCGTGATGCGTTGCCGCAGTGCGACGTTGAGGACTGAGAGCCGGGGAGACAATCGGCCCTCGGTCATCGTCGCCTTTCGCTCCGCGAAAGGACGTTCTTTCGCGGAGCGAAAGACGAC
>JBGQHD010000394.1:0-5521 GCA_041497795.1 Planctomycetia bacterium | reverse complement strand
GAATCCGGCGCCTATAACACCGAAAAGACCTGGCGGCCCCGGCTGGAATTGATCGTGCAGGCGATCGTAGAAGGTGAAGTCCGCCTGCCCCGCGTGCTGGCCGAAGTGTTGCGCCGCGTCGAAGCGAAGCGCAACGAAGACCTGCGGCCGGGCGACTACGTGGCGTTCAACCAGAAGGTGCAGGTGCCCCTCGTGGGCGGTGGGTATCTTCACCGCGGGGCCATTGTTCGCACGGTGACCGAGCTTTGCACCTCGCGAACGCAAAGCGTGCTGGAGCTGGGCAGCGGCTGGGGCGAGCACCTTTGCAACCTGTGGCTTTCCGGCGGACCAAGCCACGCCCGCTACTACGCCTGCGAACTGAGCGAGCACGGCCGCAAGTGCGCGCTGGTGCTCGCCGCGCTCGACTCGGCATTCCAGCTTGAAGCTCCGTGCTTCAACTACGTCGCGCCGCAGTTTGGTTTTCTCCCCCCGCGGCAGCAGGAACTGGTCGTCTACTCGGTCCACAGCGTCGAGCAAGTCAAGGAGGTGGCGCCCGACTTGATTCATCGGCTCTGCGATTTGGCCGACGTCGTCCAAGGCGTACACGTGGAACCGATTGGCTGGCAGATGATCCCGCGCGCGGAGTGGAATGAAGTAACGACGAACCACGAGCGGCGCTGCAAGGAGCAGCATTACAACGAGAATCTCTGGCCGTTGCTCAAGCAGGCGGAGACCGAAGGGCTGATCACGATCGACCGGGCCGTGCCCAACTTTTTCGGCCTGGAGCACAACCCGGCCTCGCTGATCGTGTGGCACAAACGCTAGAGAGCCAGGGTTCAGGGTTCAGGAGTCAGGAGTCAGGGATCAGGGGTCAGGGATTAGGAGTCAGAAGTCAGGAATAGCGACGCCGCCGATTCCTGATTCCTGTTACGTGAGCCCTGACCCCCGACTCCTGACTCCTGAACCCTGAAAAGTACGGAGACGACCATGCTGCTTGGAGTCAGCGACATCCACTTGCTGCCGGCCCAGTTCGCCCTGGTGGACGGCTGCTTCGATCCGCTCCATCGCGGCCACATCGAGTACTTCCAGCTTGCGCGGTCGCTGGGTTTGCCGCTGCTGTGCAACCTGGCGTCCGACGCTTACATCCTCGCCCGCAAGGGCCGTCCGCCGCTGCTGCCACAACGGGATCGCCTGCAAGTCGTGGATGCCATCCGCCATATCGACTTCACCTGCCTGGCCGAGCACAGCACGGCCTGGTCGCTCCGCCATTTCCGTCCCCGCTGTTACGTGAAGGGGGCCGACTGGCGCGATCGGTTGCCGGCGGAAGAGGTGCGTATTTGCGGCGAGCTGGGAATCGAAATCGTCTACGTGGACTGCCCGCGCGATTCCTCGACGCGGATCCTTCAAGCCTTCCTGGAACAAGCCCATGTCCATCGCGCAGCCTAAGTTCATCGCTAAACCGACAAGCGTCGCGCAGAGCAACTCGCAGCCAACAAGCATCGCACAGTTTGAAACGGCCGTCTTCGATCAGCGGCCGGTGCCGGCCCAGCACTACGATGCGGCCTATTTCCACGACAATTGGCGGTCGGGCGTCAACAATTACAGCATCGAGGTCCGCCGGGAGATCGAGGCCAAAAACCCGCAGCTCATCAAGGACGTGTTCCAGCCCTGCAAGGTATTGGACTTTGGCTGCGGACCGGGCGCGCTCTTGCACTTTCTGCACGAGCTGGGCGTGGATGCCCAGGGGATCGACTTCAGCGAGTACGCCAGGCGGAGTGCCCCCCAGGAAGTCCGCGACAAGATCCACATCCTGGCCGCTGACGACCCCATGCCGTGGCAGCGGGCCTTCGACCTGGTGATTTGCCGCGAGGTGCTGGAGCACCTGACCGTGCACCAGGTTCAAAGGGCCGTGGAGAACATGTGCCGGCTGTCGTCGCGGTTCATCTACGTGACCACGCGCTACAGCAAGCGGCGGGACGATCTGCTGGCCCTGGACACGGAGCCGGAAGTCGATCCCACCCACATCACCTTGCTCAACAAAGACTTCCTCCGCTGTTTGTTCGTGCTGCAAGGCTTCCGCTCACGGCACGACCTGGAGCAGCGCATGGATTGGAAAAACTTTGGGAGGGTGCTGGTGCATGAACGAGTGCTGTGATTGCGTCATCGGGCTGCGCGAGGCCAACGCCGGCAGCGGCGTCGGTCTGTTCAACCGCCTGCTGGCCGGGCGGCTGGGCGTGCCGCACGCGCTGCTGGACGACTATGCCTTTCGCTCCGACGGCCATCCCCTGCTATCGCTCAAGTTCGAGGAGCTCTCGGTCTGGCAGCAGCGGCGGATCGCGCACGAGCTGACCGTGCCGGGTGGCAGGCCCTACTCGTTGTTTCTGCACACGCTTCAGCAGTCGGACCCCGAGACGTTGGCCATCCGCGGAGCCGCCCGCGTGCTGTGCGGCAACGACTATATTCATCGCACCTTGCTGGCCCGCGAAGGGGGCCGCCGCCCGATCCGAGCGTTTGCCCCGAGCCTGATCCCGGACGAATACCGAGCCGCCTACCAACCGGGCGGACACTCCTGTTTCACCTTCGGCATGGCCGGCAAAGTGGACCGCGCGCGGTTCGCCCGCCTGCGCGAGCTGACCGTGGCGGCGGGCTGCGAGATCCAATTGCTCTGCTCTCTGGCCGTTCACCAGACCAGCGACGGAAGCTGCCTGCCGCAGGCGCTCGACTTTCTGACGCAGCGTTTTGGCGATCGCTTCGTCTACCTGGGCACGCTGACCGACCAAGGCATCGCCTACCTGCTCAACGCTTGCCCGATTTTCGTCGGCTTCTATCCGGGGGGCGTGCGCAGCAACAACACGACGTTCAACACGGCCCTGCGCTTCGGCAAGAAGATCATCACGAACCTGGATGCGTACTCGCCGGACGAGGCGCGCCAGGCGCCGCAGATCTTGAACCTCGATCAAGCGGGGAAGCAGCAGTTGCAGGAGTTTCTCCAGGCCCCGGCTCCGGCGATCAGCAGCCTGCCGCCGCTGTTCACGTGGGATGAACTGGTCGCCCTCTGCCGGACGCCGCTGGAAGAGGGGACGGAATTCGGCACCACGCCAGCGCGGGCAGCCTAGGCGATGGGGCGCGTGGAGACGCGGTTTCACCTTGTGGGATACACCGTTTGGCGATAGTTAACTGACCGCTCGTCCGCTGCGCCAAGCAGCGTAGCTTTCGCTACGCCGCGACAGCAATGCCGGCGGCGACGCTCACGCACCAGCCGACAGGCGAGGACGATCGTCATGCCAAAGACCGCTTTCATCACGGGCATCACCGGTCAGGACGGCTCCTACCTGGCGGAGTTCTTGCTTTCCAAGGGCTATCAGGTGCACGGACTGGTTCGCCGGGCGAGCTGCGACAGCTACGAGCGCATCCGCCATCTGGTGGACCGCCTCGCGCTGCACAGCGGCGACCTGCTGGATTGGGGCGCCCTGACGTGCGTGCTCGACGCGGTGAGGCCCGATGAAATCTACAACCTCGGCGCCCAGAGCTTCGTGCCGGCAAGCTGGAAGCAGCCGCTGTTTACCGGCGACACGACCGGCCTGGGCGCGACGCGGCTGCTCGAGGCCATGCGGACGGTCGTGCCGCGGGCGCGGTTTTACCAGGCCAGTTCCAGCGAGATGTTCGGCAAAGTGCTCGAATCGCCGCAACGGGAGACGACGCCGTTCTATCCGCGCAGCCCTTACGCGGCCGCCAAAGCCTACGCTCACTTCGTGACCGTGAACTACCGCGAGAGTTATAACCTCTTCGCCTGCTGCGGCATCCTCTTCAATCACGAGTCGCCGCGCCGCGGCAAGGAATTCGTCACCCGCAAAATCACCAACGGCGTGGCCCGCATCCGCCTGGGAATGGACCACGAGCTGCGGCTGGGCAACCTGGCCGCCCGCCGCGACTGGGGGTTTGCCGGCGACTACGTCCGCGCCATGTGGCTGATGCTGCAGCAGGACGAGCCCGACGACTATGTGATCGGCACGGGCGAAACGCACACGGTCGAGGAGTTCGTCCGGATCGCCTTCGAGCGAGCGGGCCTTGGCTGGCAGGACCACGTGCGGGTCGATCCCGAGTTCTTCCGGCCGGCGGAAGTGGACCTGCTGCTGGCCGACCCCACGAAGGCGCGGGACAAGCTCGGCTGGCAGCCCGAAGTGCGTTTCCACGAACTGGTGGGCATGATGGTGGACGCCGATCTCGAGGCCCTGTCTGATAAACGCGCCGTGGCACTGCCCAAAGCGGCGTAGCGAGACGGCGCGGCCTGGGCTTCCAGCGATTCGAGCTCCGTCCGATCTTCTGTCGCGCGGAGTGAGCGAGCCGAAATCAGGACTGCCAGAACAGGGAAGGTTGCCGCCATGAGCGAAGAACTCCCCTGGCCGCGGCTGGCGGCGAACGATCCGTCGTTCTCCAGCGGCCGGTCCTCAGACGTCGCCGTCGATGTGCGGGGCGTCGCCAAGAAGTTCTGTCGCCACCTCCGGCGCTCGCTCCGGTACGGCGCCGTGGACATGCTGTCGGAGCTGACCGGGCGAAAGGGCGACCGCGGGCGGCTGCGCGAAGGAGAATTCTGGGCCGCCAAGGACGTCTCGTTTCAGCTTCGGCAAGGGGAGGCCGTGGCCCTCATCGGACGCAACGGCGCGGGCAAGACCACGCTGCTGCGGATCGTCGCGGGCCTCATCCGGCCCGACGCGGGCGAGGTCCGCACCCGCGGCCGCATCGCGCCGCTCTTGTCCCTGGGCGCCGGCTTCAATCCCCTCCTCAGCGGCCGCGAGAACATTTTCGTCAACATGTCCATCCTCGGGCTGACGACCCGCGAGATCAAACAGCGGTTCGACGCGGTGGTCGATTTCGCGGAGATCGGCTCGGCCCTCGATTCCCCCGTGCGGACGTACAGCTCCGGCATGACGGCGCGGCTGGGATTCGCCTGCGCCGTGCACGTGGCGCCGGACGTGTTCATCATCGACGAGGCCCTGGCCGTCGGCGACGTCAACTTTCGCTGCAAGTGCCATCGCAAGATCGCCGAGCTGCGCCGGCAAGGCGCCTCGTTGCTCGTCGTCTCTCACAGCGTCCAGATCCTGATGGCCATCTGCGACCAGGCGATTTACCTGCGGCAGGGAATCGTGGTCGCGGCCGGCCCGACCCCCGCGGTCCTCACTCAGTACGCCGACGACTGCGAGCAGGAGGAAAACGGAGGCACGTCCGGACTGTCGGCCGCCGGATCCTACTCAAAGCCGCCGCGCTCAGCCGCCGAAAGCCCCGGTTTGGATATCCTGGAAGTCCGCGCAACCTCGAATCCGCAGGCCGCCAACGCGCCTTGGCGCACCGCGCACCCGGCCTGGGTGAGCATCCGCTGCCGCTGCCATCGGCCGATTCGCGGCGCCAATCTGAGCGTGGTGATCAAGAAGTATCGCGGAGACAACGAGCTGGCCCTGGCCCTCAGCAGCAAGGAGGACGGCCGGCTGATCGACCTCGCGCCCGGAGACCACGAGATCGGCCTCCGGCTGCCGACGTGCGGCCT
>JBGQHD010000393.1:0-5523 GCA_041497795.1 Planctomycetia bacterium | reverse complement strand
GCAGAATACCGTTCCGACCAAAATCGCGAAATAGATCTTGGACGGGTCCTAACCCACGGAGGTGGCCATGTTTGAGAAGAGCCTTCAAGACGATTACCGGGACCGCTGCGACCAAATCGAGATGAGTCTCCGGGAAGCCCCGGACGAGGAGATTCTCGACGAGTCGAGGCATTCAGCATTGATTCAACTCGCGTGCGAGCCGTTCCTGTACCGGGACTTCATCACCTTCGGCAAGATGGAGGTCGAACGCCCCACGCAAGCCGATGGTCAGACCCTGATGACGGTGAAGGTGCCGTTTCAAGGGAGCCCGACGTACTTCTCCCTGTGGCACGCCCGCGACATGACTCTTCGATTCGAAGTCGGCGATGGATTCGTCTCTAAGACCTACGTCTTCAATGACGGTTTCGAGAAGGAGGCCAAAAACGACGTGGACCACCTGAAGAAGCTGGTGGCGGAGACGATCGACATGGCCAAGGCCATGAACAACAACTTCGCTGGCCAGATCAAGAATCGGCTCGTGATGATCCATGGGCCTCGCAGCCGACAGAAGCAGCAGCTTGAGAAGGCCGAAGCGGCAAAGAGAAGGATGGAAGCATAGCTTGCGCCGCTGCGGGCACCCGTGCGCCCTCGACAGACCACGTCGCGCGGCAGTTCCGCTTGGGGCTTCCGCTAACGCTTCAGCCCCAGCCACCCGTCCGTGTCCTGCATGAGAGTCGTTCTTTGAACACCAACAACCGACCTCAGCCCGCTGTAAAGTGTCATTCGTGCGAAACCGCTGAGGCGTTGGTGCGCGAACTCTCGCCTCGTGCCGAGACATTCCGAGGCCACGGCTTCCGAATTCCCGGATGGGTATTTCGTGGACGGTCGATCCATGTGCCGACCGCATGCGCGGACTCCCTCGATGCGGGGACTGTGTTGCCGGAACACGTCATTCCCGATCTAGTCCCATCAGCGCTCAGGCCAACCGAGGGGACGCTTGAGCTGCTTGGTATTGACTCTCACGCACTCGAACAAGTCACGAACAAGGAGCAGTTCCTTGCCGAGGCCACGCTGCTTCACGAGTTTTTCTTAGTTGCCGATGCTCATGGCCTTCCATTGCCTGAGGACTCACAGGGACTTCGCAAGATTTTGCGTACGCAGGTCCGTGATGCCGACGTCGGTTCGATTGATGGGAAGACGTCTTGGCCTCCGCACAACCTGTTGTCACTCATGGGGCTAGCGCAGCACTATGGACTGCCCACCCGGCTGCTGGATTGGACGCGTTATCCATACGTCGCGGCGTATTTCGCAGCCATCGGGGCAATGGAGGAATTGCAGAAGTCGAAAGTTCCGAATTGCGAGCAACAAGATCTGGTTGTTTGGGCCCTGGATACGGACGCTCTCGACGTGAAAGGCTCGTTTGGCTTCGTTGGCTATGACGATAAAGACTTTCCGGTCGAAGTAGTGACCGCGCCAAGCGCCGGCAACCCAAATCTGCACGCCCAAAGCGGGCTTTTCACCCATTGTGTCGCCGGCGAAGTAGCTAACGATGCAAAGGTTGACCGTCGATCGTTAGATCGGGTAATTGCAGACAATTCTCCCGGCCTTGGCGCTTCCGCTGTTCTCACCTACTTCACGCTGCCTGTCGTTCACGCTGCCGAACTTCTCTGGTGGCTCGCGAAAGAAGGCGTCACGGCGGCCAGATTATACCCCGGTTACCATGGGGTCTCCAAAACCATGCGGGAATGCCGTCTTTGGCGTATCCCTGAACCTCAAAGGAAGGAGGGTAAGGTGGACGCCTGACGGATTGGGCACCGGAGTCGATGGTGCTTCTCCGCGCGCTGTCATCTCAGGCCAACGCCGCGCGCCGTGGGTGACACCTGATCACTGCGAAGCACCGGCGGCAGGCAGGCAGCTTACCCTACGCTTGCTTGACCGCGCGTCAACGGAATCTCGGCAAGCAGAAGCCTGCCCTACGCTCGCTCAAGGTAATCTACATCAACGGCGTGCGACCCGCCCGCAATGTACGGCAAACTCGCGTTCCACCGCAGTATTCCAATCACGGTCGTCGTAGCCCAAACGCGCGGCGTGCAAGCAGTCCGTCGCAAATGCAGCCCAAAGAGTGCACTCCTTGTAGTCGCTCTCAGGGAGACCAAGGAGCGGGGAAATCTCGTCGTAAATTTGAAAATACAAGCGTCCCGCTAACGCATCTTCTGACTCTGTAATCCACTCAAGTTTCTTAAGCCACGTGTCCGTGAACGTCCTCTTGTGAGCGTACATCGACGCAAGCGCATCTAGGAGCAAAAGCAACCAGCCCCGCCCTCGTGGCCCGTCACAACGTCCAACGCACGTCGACAGAACATGACCCGTGTTCAACGCACTTAGGAGCGCCATGAACGCGCCGACGTCCATCGACAGAATGGCCGACTTGTAATTCACCAAGCTTCGATCGAGGCCCGCAGAGATCTTGCTTGACGTTGCAAGATAGTAGGCGAATAGGGTATTGCGCGCATCAATCAGAGCAGCGTGCATAGCCGGTTGGCCCTCCATTTGAGTCAAGATGAACCCATTCAAAGAGACGCATACGCGGCGAGTTGCTTCTTGGTGCATCGTGTTGAACCGAAGATTCTTGCCGGTCACTGCATCCCAGAACGACATCGTCGAACTCCTCATGAAACCGCGGGAAGTCAATGGACTGCGATGACGAGTACGGCTGCCAACAACGAAGCTCAGCGCGGGACGACGACGCGTTTCGGAGCGTGTGTGCTACGGTGTCCCTCTAACGATCGTTAGCCAGCCGCTTCCTGGCGGGCCGATAACCTGGCGCGGCAGCATGGCGCGATCGCTTCTTGGTAGCGGCCCCTTTCGTCGATGAGGGGATCGTATGCACATACTCCCCCCGGAACTTGTCCTTCGCTTCCTTCCGCCGCCGCGCGATCGCTTCTTTCGGCGGGCGGTCGGGGATCAGGCTGTCGCAATCGTTGCCGATTAGGTCGATGCGGCCGGCTTGGCGGAGGGCTTCTCTTACTTCGAATAGTTTTCGGGCTTGAAGAATTGCATCAATGCCCGCTGGAGCTTGCGGTCTCGCAGGTGCTGGGCGACGTAGACCTCTTTTCCCGTGAAGGGGTCGAGGCCGGTGTAGTACATGCAAGTGGCCACGTCCATCGGGGCGGGGATGAAGTCTTGCACCTGGTCGGGGCGGTAGCCGTTGCGCTGGATCATAGCCAATTCTCTACTTTGAGTCGCGTCACGGGCTGAAAGTCCTGGTCTGCGGAAAGCAGGATGAACCCGTGTTGCCGCGAGAGCGCCGCAATCAGCAAGTCGAATTGCGAAAGCGATTGTCCCGCGGAACGCAGCTCGCGGAAGATGTCGCCGAATTCGTCGGCAGTGCCTTCGTCGATCGGCCAGATTCGCAACACCGAAAGCGCGGCCTGCAGCCGGGCCAGATTCTTCTGAAAGCGCCGGCCGAGACGAATCCCGGCGCGATATTCGCAAAGCACCGGAAGACAAATCCCCACACGATGGCCGCCACGCAGCGCGCCATCGATCTTTCCCTCGATGGCTGGCTGGCGATCCAAGTAGGCCGAGAGATGGTTCGTGTCCAGCAAGTAGCGATTCACGGCTTTGGCCGATCTACGATTCGTTCCAGTGCCTGTTTGCTGATCTCGTCCAGGGTCTTGAGTTCGTCATCGATGCGGGCCCGTTCGTCCGGATCAAGCTCCACTGGGCCTAATTGGTGCAACGCCACCAGGCGCGCTTCAAGGTCGGGCATTGGGTCGTCCGGCGTCAACGGGACGATCTTCACGCTCTGGCCTTCCCAGGCCTCCGGGATCGGCTCTTGAACTTCGACGTGGCCGTTTTGAATGATCGCGTGTACCACTTCTTGTGACTCCACTTGGGGGTCGCCACCAAGCATTCCTAATTTCAGTATAGCAGGCGGCGTTTCGGTCTTGAGTCCGCACGGCCAAGATGGCCGTGCCACGGCGTCACGCCTTGCGATCTTTGGCTAGCCGCTTCCTAGCCGGCCGATAACCCGGCGCCGCAGTGTGACGCGATCGTTTTTTCCCACAGGCGTCCTTCGTCGAGGCGGGTATCGTATGCACATACTCCCCCCGAAACTTCTCCTTCGCTTCCTTTCGCCGCTGGGCGATTGCTTCCTTCGGCGGTCGCTCGGGGATCAGGCTATCGCAGCCGCTGCCGATTAGGTCGGTGCGGCCGGCTTGGCGGAGGGCTTCTCTTACTTCGAAGTAGTTTTCGGGCTTGAAGAATTGCATCAATGCCCGCTGGAGCTTGCGGTCGCGCAGGTGCTGGGCGACGTAGACCTCTTTTCCGGTGAAGGGGTCGATGCCCGTGTAGTACATGCAGGTGGCCACGTCCATCGGGGCGGGGATGAAGTCTTGCACCTGGTCGGGGCGGTAGCCGTTGCGTTTGAGGAACAGGGCCAGCTCGATCATCGCATTCAGGTCGCTGCCGGGGTGGCTGGCGATGAAATACGGGACGATGTATTGCTTCTTGCCGGCGCGGCGGCTTTGACGCTGGAACTCGGCGGTGAACTCTTCGAAGTCGTCGTTGCTCGGCTTGCGCATCCGCATCAGCACTTCGGGATCGACGTGCTCGGGGGCCACCTTGAGGTGCCCGCCCACGTGGTGGCGGACCAGCTCGCTCATGTATTCGGGCGACCGCCGGGCGAGGTCCATTCGGATGCCGCTGGCGACCAGCACCTTGCGGATGCCGGGCGTGGTGCGGGCTTTTCGCATGAGCTCGATGAGCGGGCTGTGGTCGGTGCCCAGCAGCTTGCAGATTTTGGGGTGTACGCACGATTGGCGGCGGCAGATGGCCTCGACCTCGGGCCGGGTGCAGGTCATCTCGTACATGTTGGCGGTGGGGCCGCCGATGTCGCTGATCACCCCTGTGAAGGCCGGGTCGGCCGTCATGTCGCGGATTTCGGCCAGCACCGATTCCTGGCTGCGGCTCTGGATGGTGCGGCCCTGGTGGGCGGTGATCGAGCAGAACGTGCAGCCGCCGAAGCAGCCCCGCATGAGCGTCAGCGAGTCCTTGATCATCTCGAAGGCGGGGATCGGCTCGCCGTAGCTGGGGTGCGGCCGGCGGGTGTACGGGAAGCCGTAGATGCGGTCCATCGCCGCCTGGCTGATGGGGAGCTGCGGCGGGTTGACGACGACCGCCTCGCGGCCGTGGAACTGCACGAGCCGGCGGGCGTTGTAGGGGTTCGTCTCGTTGTGGAAGAGGCGCGTGGCGTCGGCGAAGGCGAGCTTGTCGCAGCAGATGGATTCGTAGCTCGGGAGGACGAGAGTGTCGGCGGTCACACTAGGGCGTTCACTAACCCGACGCGTAAGCGAGGGAGAGGCGGGATCGACGTTGGGCGGCGCTTCTCCCTCGCTTGCGCTTCGGGTTAGTGTGGGAACCGAACGTCCAACGTCCAACGTCGAACTTCCAACGTCCAACAAGAGAGGATCGCCCGCGTCAGTTTGTGGTTCGACGTTGGGCGTTGGACGTTGGGCGTTGGACGTTCGGCCTAATTCCGGG
>JBGQHD010000392.1:0-5528 GCA_041497795.1 Planctomycetia bacterium | reverse complement strand
GCGACAGAGGCCAAAGGGCAAACGGCCGACGATAGGCTATGCTTGTCATGTTGCACGCCGCCCACGTGCCAGTCATCGGACACGCGAGCCGCGTGTCCCACGAGCGGGTCGTAATTGACCATCCTTGGCAGTGCACGTAAGATTCGGCGTGCTTGCACGACGCGGCAGCGCTGCATTGCCTCCGTTGCAAGCAGTGAGGAATGCGTCATGTCGGCCGCGCAACCGCAACCCAATCATGCCGCGATCACGCCGGCTCGGCCCGAGTTGTCGATTGTCTCTGCGCCCGCCGACGCGGAGGAGGAACCACCCACGTCCCAACCCGAAGCCAGCGCCGGGACGCCAACCTCGGCCGTGCAGCTTCCGCGCGGCGGCCAGCCGCCGACGCCCGAGCAGCTTGAATTGCTCCGCGAGCACAGCCAAAAGCTCGAGGCCGCCTCGCCTGAAGAGATCATCGCCTGGGGCGTGGAGCATTACTTCCCCAAGTTGACGATGGCCACGGCCTTCGGCCCCGAAGGCTGCGTGATCATCCACATGCTGGCCAAGATCGAGCCGCGGGTGCACGTGTTCAACATCGACACGCAGTATCAATTCAAGGAGACGCTGGAGCTGCGCGACCGCATCGCCGAGCGGTATGGCATCGTGGTCGAGTACAAGCGGCCGCCGCACACGGTCGAGGAGTACGAGGCCCAGCACGGCGGCCCGGTCTACAAGCACGACCCCGATAAGTGCTGCCGCGACAACAAGACGTCCGTGCTCCAGAAGGCGGCCGTTGGTTGGGATGCCTGGATGAGCGGCATTCGACGGGATCAAAGCACCGACCGGGCCAGGGCACCGATCGTCGGTTGGGACAAGAAGTTCAACCTCGTCAAAATCAGCCCGCTGGCCAACTGGACCAAGCAGCAGATCTGGAAACTGATCACCGACGAGAACATCCCCTACAACCCGCTGCACGACCAGGGCTACCCCAGCATCGGCTGCTGGCCCTGCACCAGGGCCGTACTCTTCGGCGAAGACGAGCGCGCCGGCCGTTGGAGCGGGTTCGCCAAGACCGAGTGCGGACTGCACACGCTGTCGGATGAGGAGGGCAAGAAGGGATAACCCGATCCGGCTACTTGCTCGTTGCCGGCGTATAATGCCTAGGTGTCGTCGATTCTTGCTCTTTCTCACTGGTGGCAGAGATGGGTGCTCTTGCTGTGGCCGCAACGCCCGTTCCGCTTCGAACCGATGCCGACGGCGTGATGCGCGTCGGGCGAACGCGCGTGACGTTGGAGACAGTTGTCGGTGCTTTTCGGAACGGCGCAACGGCGGAACAGATCGCACACGATTATCCGGTGCTGGAATTGGCGGACATTTACGCGGTCATCACCTTTTATCTCCGACAGCGCGCCGACGTGGATGCGTATCTTGAGGACCAGCGACGCCAGGGAGAAGCCCTGCGCTCGGAGCTGCAGGCTCGGTACGACGCGCAAGGAATCCGAGAACGATTGCTCGCGCGCGGAAAGAACGAGGAATAGCACGTGCTCCCGCTCCTGGCGGACGAGAACTTCAAGGGAAGTATCGTGCGCGGACTGCTGCTCCGTGAACCGGCGATTGACGTCGTGCGAGTGCAGGAGATCGGTTTGTCTGGAAAGGACGATCCAGCCGTCCTGGCCTGGGCTGCCGACAACGGCCGACTTCTTCTGACGCACGATTACCGGACCGTTCCCAAGTACGCCTACGAGCGAGTGATCGCCGGGCTACCGATGCCGGGAGTCATCGTCGGCGACACGTACTTGCCCGTGCAGCGCGCGATCGAGGATGTCTTGCTGCTGGTGATCTGTAGCCTCGAAGGAGAATGGGAAGGCCGGATCGTCTACTTGCCGCTCTAAGAACACCGCGTTTTTGGCCGGTTGTATTTTCCCCCACGCGCGGGTAGAACGGTGCGGTCACGTCTCTGGGGGGACCAATTCGGGAGACACGGCGATTCAGGAGGCCGAACTATGCTCGTGCTGTCGCGGCGCCAAGGCGAGAGCATCGTGCTGGATCACAATATCATCGTCACCATCGTGGAAATCCGCGGCGATGTCGTGCGCATCTCCGTCGAGGCCCCCGAGGGGACGGCGATCCACCGCAAGGAAATCTTCGAGCGAATCGCGCGCGGGCAATCGGCCAACTCGGGGCCTTCGATGACAGTCGAATAGCGCTCTCGAGTGGCGCAATCGAGCAGCGCTGTCGAGTATGCGCCTTGTGCCACAAAGCAACCGCCAGTCGTCTCCGCCACCCATCGTGTTGGCTGACTCGATCACCTGGCGGCTGCCCACCGGTCAGATCGTGCTCGACGGCATCTCGCTCGCCATTGCCCGCGAGAAGACGGGCCTTGTCGGCAGTAACGGATCCGGCAAGACCACGCTCGCCCGTCTCCTGGTTGGTGAGCTATGCCCCACGAGTGGCTCGGTCAGCCGCGCCGGCACAGTCGCGGTTTTGCCCCAAGACCCTACACCCGTGGCCGACGACTCGGTCGCTCAATCGCTCGGCGTGCATGACAAGCTGGCCGCCTTGGCGCGCCTGACTGCCGGCCAAGGCCTGCCGGGGGACCTGGCGACGCTCGATGACGACTGGTCGCTCGAGGCGCAGATCGCCGCCCAGCTCCAGCGCCTCGGCCTGGGACACGTCGCTCTCGATCGCCGGATGGGCAGTCTCAGCGGCGGCGAGACGACGCGCGTGATGTTGGCCTCCCTGCTGCTGAAGCCGCTGGACCTGATCATCCTCGATGAGCCGACCAACAACCTGGATCAGCCGTCGCGGCAGGCACTCTACGGCGCCCTGCGCGATTGGCCGGCCGGGCTGCTCGTCGTCAGCCACGACCGCGAGCTGCTAGGGCTGATGGATCGGATCGTGGAGCTGTCGCCGCACGGCCTTCGCAGCTATGGCGGAAATTACGACCTCTACAACGCCCAGCGCGATGCCGAGGCGGCGGCTGCCGAGCGGCAACTCGAGGCCGCCGCCCGGCAGCTCCGCACGACGCGCCGTGAAGCCCAGGCCGCCCGTGAGCGCCAAGAGCGCCGCAGCTCACAGGGGAAGAAGGCGCGCGGCAAGGCCGGGATGGGCAAGCTCGCACTTAACACCCGGCGGGATGCCAGCCAGAAGACGACGGCGCGGCTGGCTGACACCTTCGAAGCGCGGGTCGAGGATGCCTCGGCAGCCACGGCCGCGGCCCAGGCCCGGGCCGAAGCAGAGCGGGAGCTTGACATCAAACTCTCGCCGGTCGAGTTGCCCGCGGGCAAGACGGTGCTCGACATGGAGGACGTGTCGTTTGGCTACCTCGGCGGTCACCCGATCCTCGAACACTTCAGCTTGTGGCTCGTGGGGCCTGAGCGGGTAGCGATTTTTGGCTCTAACGGCAGCGGCAAGACGACGCTGCTGAAGCTGATCCTCGGCCACCTGCAGCCCACCGTCGGCCGAGTCCGACTCGGGGTCGAGCGAGCCAATTGCTTGGACCAGCGGGCCGACGTGCTCGACGCTCGCCGCAGCGTGTTGGAGAACTTCCGCACCTGGAATTCCGGCCTCTCGGAAACGGTCTGCCGCCTGACGCTGGCCCGGTTTCTCTTCCGCAGCGACGACGTCCATCAGCTCTGTGGCACTCTGAGCGGCGGCGAACGCCTGCGGGCCGCTCTGGCCTGCGTCCTCACGGGCGTGAACCCGCCGCAACTGCTGCTGCTCGACGAGCCGACGAACCATCTGGATCTGGCCAGCCTGGCGAACTTGGAGCAAGCCCTGCAACAATACACTGGCGCTCTGTTGGTGGTCTCGCACGACCGCACGTTCTTGAACAACATCGGCATCGACCGCCGCGTCGAGCTGGATTAGTGGATGCGCCGAGGCGAACCACGGCGCAATGATACTCAAGTATCATTGCGCGAACGCCAATGATACTCTTCCGCGGAAAAGTATCATTGGCCGGACTTACCGCCGCCCGCGAGCGGACTCGCCGGCTGCGATGCTCGTTCGCCAGCTGCGTGGCTCGCTGGCGCGTTGAATCGCCATTCTTTGTTCACGATCAGCCGCGCCCCGCGGCGGAACGTGAGGAACGACCAGGCCCATTGCAGCACGACCAGCAGCCGGTTGCGGAAGCCGGTCAGGTAGTAGATGTGCACCACCAGCCAGGCGAGCCAGGCCAGGAAGCCCTTGAGCTTGAAACGGCGGACCTGAGCGATGGCCCGGCTGCGGCCGATCGTGGCCATTTGGCCCTTGTCGAAGTAGCGGAACTGCTCCCGCGGCTGGCCGCGCAGCTCGCGGAGGATGTTGGCCGCAATGGCGCGGCCCTGTTGTATGGCCACGGGGGCCAGTCCCGGCAGTGGCTGGCCCGTCTGATGGGCGAAATGGGCCAGGTCGCCGGCCACGAACACGTCGGGGTGGCCCGGCAGGCTGAGGTCCGGCTCGACGATCACGCGCCCCTGCCGGTCGCAGGGCACGCCCAGCTTGCGGCCGATCCCCTCGGCAGCGACGCCGGCCGCCCACAGCACCGTGCCCGCGCGGAGGCGCTCGTGGCCGACTTCCACGCCCTCGGCATCGACCTTGGTCACCAGACTGTTGGTCCAGACCTGCACGCCCAGGCTTTCCAGGTCGCGCATCGCCCGGCTGGAAAGCTCTTCGACGAACATCGGCAGAATCCGCGGGCCCGCCTCGATCAGGATCACCCGCGTGAGCTTGGAGTCGATCGAGCGGAAGTCGCGGGCCAGCGTAAAGCGGCTCATCTCGCCGATAGCCCCGGCCAGCTCCACGCCGGTCGGTCCACCGCCGACGATCACGAACGTCAGGTACTTCTTGCGGACATCGGGGTCGGCCACGCGCTCGGCGATTTCGAAGGCCGTCAGCACCCGGCGGCGGATTTCGGTGGCTTGCTCCAGGGTCTTGAGGCCCGGCGCGAATTCCTCCCACTCGTCGTGACCAAAATAGCTGTGCCGGGCGCCGCAGCAGAGGATCAGATAGTCGTACGGCAGCTCGCCAATGTCCGTGAGCAGCTTGCGGCCAGCGAGGTCCACCTGGGCGACCTCGCCCTGCAAGACGCGCGTGTTGCGGTAGCGGGCCAGGATGCTGCGGATGGGCTGGGCGATGTCAGCCGGGCTGAGGCCAGCCATCGCCACCTGGTACAAGAGCGCCTGGAACAGATGGTGGTTCCGCCGGTCCACCAGCGTGACTTCCAATTCGCCGGCGCGGCCCAGCGCCTTGGCGGCGTTGAGCCCGGCGAATCCGCCGCCGACGATCACGACGCGCTTCATGCTGGGAGGGGTGACAGGATGACAGTGACCAGGTGAGGGGAGGGCGAAAGCTCTCAGCGATCGCGCCGGGAAGAGATGCTGCGCCTTAATCGGCGGTGACGGGCACGCTGGAAGCGTGCCCCACGTTAGTCCTTCCCCTTGGCGATCTGCGCGCCGACCAGGTTGCCCCATTCGGTCCACGAGCCGTCGTAGTTCTTCACCTTGGGATAGCCCAGCAGCTTGGTGAGCACGAACCAGGTGTGCGCCGAGCGCTCGCCGATGCGGCAGTAG
>JBGQHD010000391.1:0-5536 GCA_041497795.1 Planctomycetia bacterium | reverse complement strand
GGCGACGGCATGGTCCAGGTCGTGCAAACCTTCCAGCCGACGGGGCGCGGCGTCGCCGGCGAACCACTCGCCGAGCACCTTCAACAGGCGGTCCTGAAGCATCTCGGCCTTGAACACGCCGCCGTTAAAAAGCACGTGCGTCGGCCGCACCGGCGAGCGGCCGACGTCAGCCGGCTGATCGATTCGCTGCTCGGCGTGCTTCTTATCAGTGGGCTTACGCCCACCGCTCGCCTTTTCGTCGCCGTGCATTTGCAAGAACGCGGCCAGGTGGCGCGTGACGGCGGTATCGGACTCGAACGGCAGGCCGATCTCTTGAAAGCCCGACGCCCGCCGCTTGGCTGGCTTGTCCGTGACTCCGCACGGCGGAAAGAAGCCTTCCATCAGCAGCTTGGCGACGGCGTCGCGCTCGATATCCACTTTGACCGTTTTGCCGATCAGTTTGCTGCCGCGGCCCAGCACGGCGATAGGATGATGCTTGGGCGCGCCGGGCGAGAGCAGCTTCTCCTTGGCCGCGCGGCACGAGTGCCAGAGGGCCACCGATTGCCAGGGGTCGAGTTGATGCCCTTTCTCGGCGAACAGCCCCGCCACGTGATGGGCCAGGGCCAAATCCATGTTGTCGCCGCCGACCAACAGGTGATTGCCGACGGCCATCCGCCGCAGCACCAGATCACCTTCCTCCTGAGCGACCGTCACGAGCGTCAGGTCGGTCGTGCCGCCGCCGACGTCCACCACCAGCAGCGTGTCGTTTAGCTTGAGCGATTTGCGCCAGCGGTCGCCGCGATCGGCCAGCCAGGCATAGACGGCTGCCTGCGGCTCCTCGAGCAGCACCAGATGCCCCGGCAGCCCGGCGGCCAGCGCGGCCTCGTGCGTCAGCTCGCGAGCACTGGCATCAAACGAGGCCGGCACGGTCAGCACGACCTGCTGCTGGGCGATGGGAGCATCGGGAAAGGCCGCTTCCCAAGCAGCGATCAGGTGCTCCAGATAACGCCGCGAGGCCGTCACCGGCGAGACCTTCAGCACCTCAGCCGGCGCGTTCCACGGCAAGATCGGCTGGTGCCGGTCCACACGGCTATGGGCCAGCCAGCTCTTGGCGGCGCTCACCGTGCGGTCCGGCATCTCGGCCGCCTGGGCCCGCGCCATCTCGCCGACGGCGATCGTGCGGCCCTGTGCCCACGGGAGATCGTAAGATCCCTGGCCTGCTTCGTGCTCGGCCGCCAAATAAAGAAACGACGGCAACACCTGCCGTGCCTCGACCGTGCCGGCGGCGACCAACTGCGGAATCGGCAGCACCTCGACGACGGGCCGATCACCCTCCAGCGGCGCGTACGCCAGCACGCTGTTAGTGGTGCCGAGATCGATGCCGATAACGTATTTGGCGGTCATAACGTAGTAGGCACACTCCGTGTGCCGTTGAGGACCATGTTCGTAGAACGGAATTCATTCCGTTCGCCGTCAAACAGGAACGGAATGAATTCCGTTCCACGGCACACGGAGTGTGCCTGCTACTTACCCCATCACCTCCACCTCGGCCGGCGCCACGACCATCGCCGAGTCCTTGCCGCCCGACCAGCTCGGCAGGTCGCACTTAGCGGCTTCCCAGCCGTGATGGGCCAATTGGCCGCGGAAGGGAGCTTGCCCCGCGACTTTGCCGGTGAGCCGATACTTGCCGGCATCGAAGCCGGCGGGCACGTCGATCGCCGCCCCCTCGGCGTCGCCGACAATCGGCCGCAGACCGAACATTCGCTCAAGCACCGCCCGACATTGGCGGTGCACGTCGCGGGCCGCCGCGCCGACCTGGTCGTCGGAGTAGTCGTCGAGCGGTTCTTGAATGAAGTCCACAAACCGCGCCTCGCGCTGCAAGGCCGCCAGTAAGGTCACCGCCTCGCTGCGGGCGGCCTTGGGAGGGGCGGGCTTGGGAGCCGCATCAGGAGGCTTGGGCTTCGTCTCGACCGGCGCTGCTTCGCCGGCCGGCTTTTCCGCCAATGGCAAGTGTTTCGGCTCAGTCCGAGTCAGCAGCAATTGCTCCACTCCGGCCGCCACGTCGCGGCTAAACAACGTGGCGAAGAATGCCTTGATGGCCGTCCAAATCCGTCGCATGTCTTGAACCCTCGGGTCGTCCCGTCGCGCACATTCGTCACCAGGGCCAGCGGCCGGAAGTCGCGGCGGTGCGGGAATTGCCTTATTTCGACGGGAGAGCGGCGAGTTGTCAACCCGACAAGCCTCAACGAGGGACCGGAAGACTGCATATAATGAACCTTCCCATGAAGCAGTTCTTGATCCACCGCTGGTTCCTGCTGGCACTCGTTGGCGTGATCGTCGTCGGCTCCGCTTTCTCGAATCAACTGACCGCGCTGTTCGAGGCCTTGCCTCGATCGTGGGAAAGCGTGCTGATCGCCGCGATCATGTTCTTGATGGCCCTGCCGCTCGACGCCAGCGCCATCGGCCGGGCGTTACGCCGGCCCACGGCCGTGGCGCTCGGTGTGGGAGCGAGCTTCGTCATCGCCCCCTTGGTGGCCTGGGCGATCGCTCCACTGCTCTCGAACATCTCCCGCGATCTCGGGCTTGGGTTGCTGATCGCCGCGGCCGTGCCCACCACGGTGGCCTCGGCGGCAGTCTGGACGCGGCGGGCCGGCGGCAACGACGCCGTGGCGCTGCTGGTGATGATGGTCACGAACCTGTCGTGCTTCGCAGTCACGCCGCTCCTCTTGTGGATCAGCGCGGGCGCCGACGTGGGCAATGAGACGTTCCGGCCGGGCCCCATGATGCTTCGGCTGGCGCTGATTGTCGCCGTTCCGTTGCTCCTGGCGCAGACCATCCGGCTGGCGCCGCGGGTCGCCGCCTGGTCCGCGCGGCGGAAGACGCCCTTGGGAGTGATCTGCCAACTCGGGATGCTGACGATGGTGCTCACCGGCGTGGTGCAGTGCGGCGAGAAGCTGCACGGCGCCGGCACACAAGGGATCGGCTGGATCGGCTGGGCAGCGACGATCGCGGCGGTATTGGTGGTTCACTTGTCCGCCTTCGTCGCCGGCCAGTCGCTCGGCAGGTTGTTGCATCTGCCACGGGAGGATTGGATCGCCGTCGGCTTTGCCGGCAGTCAAAAGACGCTGCTGATCGGCCTGGGCATCGCCATCGGCTACACCGACGTCTTTGGTCCCTTGGCGGTGTTGCCGATGGTCGTCTATCACGCCGCTCAGTTACTCGTGGACACGGTGATTGCCGACCGGCTGCGCGGATGAAACTACAGTGCATGGTCGACGGCTACTACGCCGCACCAAAAGATGTGGGTAAACTTAAGGGCTGAAGCCCGCACTACGAACAAACCCTTCGCCTCCAGGTGCCCCGATGACCAAGCCGCGTAAGTCGTCCGTCTCCCGCCGTCAGTTCCTCGCCACCTCCGCCTTTGGCACGGCCGCCGTGCTGGCCGCGCCCACGGTGCTCACTGCCGCCAAGACGGAGAAGCCGCTGGTCGTCGGCGAGGGGGAGCACAAGTTCGAGGTGCAGCACGACTGGCCGCGGCTCCCGGATAAGTTCACGTGGCAGACCACCCACAACGTGGCCGTCGATAAGGACCACAACCTGTACGTCATCCACGAGGGCCGGGCCGACCTCAAGGACCATCCGTCGATCTTCGTCTTCGACGCCGACGGCAAGTACATTCGCTCGTTCGGCCAGCAGTTCCAGGGCGGCGGCCACGGCATCGAGATCCGCCAGGAAGGCGGGCAAGAGTTCCTCTACGTCTGCGCGTACCAGCACCTGAAGACGTTCGCCAAGCTCGATCTCAAGGGCCAGACCGTTTGGCAGCAGTACGCCCCGATGGCCTCGGGCGTGTTCGCCGCCGGCGAAGATAAGAAGCCCACCGGCCAATGGGGCCGCGACCGCTTCATGCCGACGAACTTCGCCTTCCTCGACGACGGCGGCTTCCTGCTGGCCGACGGCTACGGCTCGTTCACGATCCACCGCTACGACAAGGCCGGCAAGTGGCTCTCGCACTTCGGCGGCCCCGGCGGCGGCGAGGGCAAGTTCAACACGCCGCACGGCATCTGGGTGGACAAGCGCGAGGGCCGCAAGCCGTCGATCGTGGTCTGCGACCGGCACAACAACACGCTGCAATACTTCACGATGGACGGCAAGTATCTCGAAACGCTCCGCGGCTACGGCCTGCCGGCCAACGCCGAGACCTGGAAGAACCTGCTGGTCATCCCCGAGCTGCACGCCCGGCTGACGATCCTCAACGAGAAGAACGAAGTCGTGGCCCGCCTAGGCGACGACGTGGCCCGCGTCACCGCCAAAGACGGCGGCGGCATCCGCGGCGATCGCAAGAAATGGCAGCCCGGAAAATTCGTCCACCCCCACGACGCCTGCTTCGCCCACGACGGCAGCATCTTCGTGGCCGAATGGGTAGCGACGGGCAGGGTGACGAAGCTGAAAAAGGTGTGATCCGGCAGAGTCGAGCACCGTGAGGGTGGGCCGAGGCCGCGCCAGCGGCCACCGGCGCACCAAGGAGCGACTCAGCAAACTAAGCGGCTTCGCGCAACAGATTTCGATTCTTCCGATTCGTCGCCTGTGTCAAACCGTGGCTGGAAGCGGCGTCAACACGCCGTCTTCGTTTTGCCCTTCAGATTTCGGTTTTTCCGATTGTCCCTCTCGACCGGAGTCGGGCGAAAACCCTTTCAGCCCTGGCTCTCCGTCGGAGAAGGCGGCAGTGTGGGGCGCCGATCCTTCCGATGTGACGCAGTCGGAGCGAACTGCCCCGTCTCCCTCGCTGGCGTGAAGGCGACTGGCTCCCTCTCCCCTTGAGACGCTGGGGCGAGGGCCAATGCCGTTTTCCAATCCGCCGTCCTTCGGGGCGTCAGTCTCGCTCTTTGCCATGACGCCGGCTTGCCGCTCACCGGGGGAGGGGACATTGCCTGGCTGGCCGTTCGAGCCGCCCGGCCCCGAATGGTCGGCCTGGGTGTCATTCACGGTCGAAGACCGCGCGCCGGCCGGGCGCGCCGTGGCTGGCTCCGTCGCGGACGTGGCGTTCCGGACGACCACGGCCTGGCGCTCCCCGTCCCGCCGCCATCGCGCCTGCCACTCCTTGATCCGCAGCAGCAGGTTGGTCACCCGCTGCCTGGCCAGGCCCAGTTGCAGATAGTCCTGGACTTCGGTCTGCGGGTTGGACCCCAGCAGCAGAGCCTGTCCGGGCACCCACCGCGAATGGCCCCGCAGCCGCAGCGAACGCAGGAGGCCGAGCCAGAAGAGAAACACAAACTCCTCGCCCGCCGCCCTCTCGAGCGCGGTTTCGGCTTCGACGACCAACTCCTGGTAGGTCGCAGCGATCAGCTCGACCGCCTCCTGCCGGGCGTCGTCCGGCAGCCACTCCAGCTCGTCGTCCGAAATCCACGCCGGCCGGCGGGCCGTCGGCCAAACGACGAGCGGCTTCCGCGGGGCGGCTTGACTGGCTGGCGCTTTCTTCATGGCATTTCCTCCGCTGTGGGGTTCAAGGGAATCTGGCCCACGTTCACCGCAGGAATAACCACGAGACCAGACGTATTCT
>JBGQHD010000390.1:0-5536 GCA_041497795.1 Planctomycetia bacterium | reverse complement strand
GAGGCGGCGGCCGGCATCCGCTCGTCGCACAAGGCGGTGATCAACGTCCATCTCGACGGCGGGCCGCCGCAGCTCGATACCATCGACCTCAAGCCGCAGGCGCCCGTCGAGCTGCGCGGCGAGTTCCGGCCGATTGCCACGCGCCTGCCCGGCGTGCAAATCTGCGAGCTGCTGCCCAAGATCGCTCGCGCGGCCGACAAGTTCGTCTTCATCCGCACGCTGGTCGGCTCGGCCGGGCAGCACAACGCCTTCCAGTGCCAGTCGGGCTTCGACGAGAAAGACCTGCAAGCGAGCGGCGGCCGCCCGGCGATGGGCAGCGTGCTGGCGAAGCTGCGCGGCTCGACGGCCGACGCGGCCCCGTCGTTCGTCGATCTGATGCAGGGGCGGCCGCTGGTCCGCAACAGCGCCCGGCCCGGCTTTCTCGGCCCGGCGTATCAGCCGTTCCGGCCGGATATCTCGCAGTGGTTTCGCCGTGAGCTGGAGCCGGGCATGAAGGGCGAGCTGGCCTGGCGCGGGGAGAACCACACGACGAGCCTGACGCTGAATTCGACCCTCGACGCGCGGCGGATCAACGACCGCACCGAGCTGCTGGGCGGCCTCGATACGCTCCGCCGCGAGATCGACGCCAGCGGCATGATGGACGCGCTCGACCGTTTCCACCGGCAGGCGATTTCGATCCTCACGTCAGGCCGCTTTGCCGACGCGCTCGATCTAAGCAAGGAAGACTCGCGGATGCTGGAGCGCTACACGCCGCCGGCCTCGGACGCCGACCGCTTCTACACGGCCGAGGACCACCTTTCGGCCCGTAAGTTCCTGCTCGCCCGGCGGCTGGTCGAGGCCGGCGTGCGCTGCGTGAGCATCTCGATCAGCGACTTCGACACGCACCGCGACAACTTCCCGCGGATGCGGCAGCTTCTGCCAATCGTCGATCACGGCCTCACGGCGCTCGTGACCGACCTGGAGGAGCGCGGCATGCTGGGCGACGTGCTCGTCGTCGCCTGGGGCGAGTTCGGCCGCACGCCGCGAGTCAATCCCAGCGGCGGCCGCGACCATTGGCCGCGCGTCAGCTCGGCCCTGCTGGCCGGCGGCGGCCTGCGCACCGGCGTGGTGCTGGGCGAGACCGACCGCACGGCGTCCGTGCCGGTCGCCCGGCCGGTCCACTTCCAGGATGTCTTCGCCACGCTGTATCACAAGCTGGGCCTGGACCTGCGGGCCACGACGATCGCCGATACCCGCGGCCGGCCGCAGTACCTGGTGGACCAGGGGACGGTGATTCAAGAGGTGGCGTGAAGAAAGCCGCGGGGCGAACACTACCCCGACGCGCAAGCGAGGGAGAGGCGGCGCGTGACGCTCCCGATGCGCGAGCAAACCACATTAGCCCGGTGCGCAAGCGAGGGAGGGCGCGCACGACTCGAAGTCCATCTCGCCTCTCCCTCGCTTGCGCGTCGGGCTAGTGTGGGATCCCACGTCACCGCGGCAGCCGCAGCTCGCGTTTCAGCCCGTAGCGGCGAAGCTTGCGGTCGAGCGTTGAGCGCTCGATGCCCAGGATTTGCGCCGCCTGGCTCTTGTTCCAGCCGGTGGCGGCGAGCGTGGCGCGGATGTGCCGGCGCTCCAGCTCCTCGAGCGTGAGCGGCGTGAACTCGTCGGTTGGCACGCTGGCTTCGCTCGTCTCGCCGGAGGTGGCGAGCTTCGAGAGCATCAAGTCGCCCACGTCGATCAGCGGCCCCTCGCCCAGCACCACCGCCCGCTCGATCACGTTCTTCATCTCGCGCACGTTGCCGGGCCAGCGGTAGCGGCGCATCTGCTCCATCGCCTCGGGCGTGAAGCCGCGGAGGCGGCGGCTGGTCTTGCGGCTGAACTGATCGAGGAAATGATTGGCCAGAATGGGGATATCGTCGGGCCGCTTGCGCAGGCCGGGCACCATGATCTCGACCACACGGAGGCGGAAGTAGAGGTCGCGGCGGAAGCCACTCTTCTCGACCTCTTTCTCCAAGTCGCGATTTGTGGCGGCGATCACGCGGACATCGACGCGGACCGCCTCGCTGCCGCCGACGCGCTCGTAGGGGTGCCCTTCCAGCACGCGGAGGAACTTCGCCTGCAAGTGCGGGCTCATCTCGCCGATCTCATCCAGGAAGATCGTGCCGCCGTGGGCCGCCTCGAACTTGCCGATCTTGCGGTCCGTGGCCCCGGTGAACGCGCCCCGCTCGTGGCCGAACAGCTCGCTCTCCAGCAGGCTTTCCGTCAGGGCCGCGCAGTTGAGGCAGACGAACAGCTTGTCGCGCCGCGAGCTGGAGACGTGCAGCGCCCGGGCCACCAGCTCTTTGCCGACGCCGCTTTCGCCGCAGATCAGCACGGTGGCGTTGCTGGCGGCCACGCGGGCGATCTGCGAGCGGACCTTGGCGATGACGCCGCTGCGGCCGACGATCTCGCTCTGCGTGCCAAGCTGCTCGCGAAGGTGCTCGTTCTGGCCGCGGACGTGATCGAGGTCGTCGGCCAGTCGCCGCCGCTGGCCGAGGTTCTCCAGGGCCACGGCCACCGTTTCGGCCACGGCCAGCGCGAATTCCAGGTCGTCCGGATCCGGCGCTCGATCCGGCCGCGTGGAGTACAAGTGCAGCAGGCCGTAGATTTGCTGGCCGCGTCGCACCGGGGCGCAGAGCACGCCGCACTCCGTTGGCGCGGCGTTGGTTGCGGTGATTGTTCCGCTGCTCTTGTCGTCGCTCTTGTCGGCGCGATCCGGGCCGGTGTCGCGCGGCAGCGCGATTCCACTGCCGGTCAAACCCGTGTCACTGAGCATGTTGCGGGCCAGCACGGCTTCCCCTTCGGCCAGCACGGTGCCGGCGAGAAAGGGCGAAACGCGGTGGTAACGATGCTCGCTCTCGCTGCGCGAGGCAACAACCTCGAGGTGGTCCGCCTCGCGCGGACCATCGTGCTCAGGACCATCGTGTGCCGGGGGAAACAACAATACCGCGCCGGCGTCGATCGGCAGCGACTCGAACAGGCCGGTCAGCGCCACGTGGGCCAGCGCTTGCTCGTCGGGGCAAGTCGCCAGCGCAAAGGCCAGGCGGCAGAGCCGATTGGCGGCGCTCGGCGATCGCGGCAGGCCGTTCTCGTCGCCCGCGGAGGGCTCCAGGAACCGCGTGTGCCCGCGGCGGTGCATGATCGTCGTCGGGCCGCCAGCGTGCTTCGAGGGCACGGCTCGCTCGCCGCGGGGCGCGGCATCGTCGGCCGGCTCGCGCACGGTTTCATCGGCCACGGCAGCACCCCGGCTGCTGGCAGCCGCCGGGGTGCTTTGGTTCCGGCCTTCGGCGAACGCTTGCGACAGCTCGTGGACGAAGATCAACTGCGACCGGCCCAGGCGAATCATGTCGCCTGGTTGCAAGGCGTGCTCGCCGGCGAGCACCGTGGCCCCCACGGCGGTGCCGTTGCGGCTGCCCAAGTCGCGGAGCCGCCAACCGCCGTCGGCGAAGAACACTTCGGCATGCTGGCGGCTGCAGCGCTCGTCGTGAAGGATGACGTTGCACGTTGGCGCGCGGCCCAGCACGAACGACTCGCCGGGCGTGAGCCGGCGCACGTCGGAGTATTTCGAGCCTTCGCGAATGACGAGATAGGCGAACATGCCGGAAGCGCGGGGACGTGAACGTGGGCCTGCCGCAGCGGACGGCCTGGCGGACGGCCGCGATAGGGCCATCCGGCCCAATGTCTACGATATCCGCCGCAGGCAGCGGGAAGCAAGCGGCACGTAAGGCGGACACTCTTGTCCGCCCCGCTGTTAGAAGCCCGGCTTCTGGCCAGCGTGATTTTGATGGTGGCGGACAAGCGGACAAAAGTGTCCGCCTTACCACCGCACAACACCCCTTTCAGGAGCCAGTCATGCGTACGTCCCTTGTCGTCGCGCTCGTGGCGACCCTCGTCATTCCGGTCGTGTCCGCCGTCGGTCAGGAGAAACAGAAGACTGACGACAAGAAACCCGCCGAGAAGAAAGTCGAAGCCAAGAAAGTCGAAGCCAAGAAGGACGAAGCCAAGAAGGACGAAGCCAAGAAAGATGAGAAGAAGGCGGAGCCTAAGAAAGCCGAGCCGAAAAAGGCCGAGCCTAAGAAACCCGAGGAGAAAAAGCCCGAGCCGCCCAAGGTGGCCGAGCTGCCGGACGCGAATCTCGAGGCGGCCCTCCGTTCCCAGGTGTTCGAGAAGCGCAACACCACGCAGCCGCTCACCGAGGACGATCTGAAGAAGGTCTTCATCCTCCACGGCGACGAGAAGAAGATCAAAAGCCTCAAGGGGCTGGAGAAGTGCACGAACCTGCTGGAAATCCGGCTGGCCCGCAACGAGATCGCCGACGTCTCGCCGCTCAAGGAGCTGAAGAACCTGCAATCGCTGGACCTGGAGGGCAACAAGATCACCGACGTGGCCCCCCTGGCGGGCCTCACGAAGCTGCAGTATCTGCACCTCTCCAAGAACCAGATTGCCAAGCTCGACCCGTTGGCCGGCTTGTCGGCGCTCAGCACGCTGTATCTGGCCGACAACAAGGTGAAAGACGTGGCGCCCCTGGCCAAGCTCACGAAGCTCGCTTCGCTCGATCTTGACGGCAACGAGATCACAGACATCGGCCCCTTGGCCAGCGTCACGCGGCTGAGCACGCTGGGCCTCAGCCGCAATCAAATCACCGACATCACCCCGCTGGCCAAGCAGACCGAAACGCGGTACCTGTTCCTCGACGGCAACAAGATCGCCGACCTCGGCCCGTTGGTGGCGGCGGCGAAGAAAGACTCCGAAGGGGAACAACGGATGGCGCCGTTCCTGAACCTGTATCTGGAGGGTAATCCGCTGGACGACGCCGCCAAGACCAAGCAGATCGAGGCCCTCAAGGGCTACGGCGTGCGGGTGTACCTCACGCGGCCGAAAGCGAGTTAGAAGGTGGTAGCATCGGATTTCAATCCGTGCGCGTCTGGGACGGATTGAAATCCGTCCTACGAAAGAGGGTGGCGGCAGGCGACTGCCGCACGATTTGCCAGCCTGCCGAGCAACGCAAGTGGCGGTCGAAGGGCGAGCCGGTGCGGACGAGCGCCACCTCGAAGCCGTACGCCGCCGCCCAGTCGTCGATCCGCTCCGGCCGGTGAGTCTCCGCCTCGGCGTAGGCTGACAAGAATTCTCCGCCGAATAGCTCGCAGCGGTCGTCGATGAAGGTCTTCAGCTTCGGCGTGTGGAACGTGATGAACCCGCCGAAGTCGAGCGTGTTGAAGACCCTCGCTCCGGGCCGCTCGGCTTCAATCGACTTCAGCTCCGGCAGCAGCTCGACTGGCCAGCGCTGCGGGTCGTGCCGTGCCCAGCCACTCCCGAGGACGGGAAGCGGCACGTGATAGACCTGCAGAACGAGTGCCGCGAATACCGCGAGCAGCGGGAGCAGCAGCCATCCGCGCCGTCGGACACTAGCCCGAAGCGCAAGCGAGGGAGGAGCGAGGATGGACGACGATTCTCCCTCGCTTGCGCGTCGGGCTAGTGTGGTTTTCTGACCAAGCCCAGCAGTTTGGCCGCCAGAGTC
>JBGQHD010000389.1:0-5544 GCA_041497795.1 Planctomycetia bacterium | reverse complement strand
CCGTCGCGCCGGTCGAAGCACATCAGGCCGCGGGTCGTGCCCCCCTGGTTGGCCTGCGCGAGGAACACCTTGTCGCCCCAGACAATGGGGGTGGAGTTGCCAGGGGCGGGCAAAGCTGTCTTCCACAGCACGTTGTCGGTGGTGCTCCACTTGAGCGGCAGGTCCTTCTCCGCGGACTGCCCTTGCCCGCCCGACCCGCGCCAAGCCGGCCAATCGGCGGCCTGGGAACGCGACGCGGCGGTAAGCAATGCCGCGACGAAGGCCGCTTTCAGAGCGAGCGAGGCGGCAATGCGAGACGGCATGACAGGACTCCAATGCGGACGGATCGTGGAGGCGTGAAGCGTCATCATACGCCGCGGGTTGGCACAATTCGAGCGAGCCGGGTAGCTGAACTCGCCAGAGTTCAGGTCGCCCGAAGTCTGGCGACTTCGGTTCGTCAGCAGCCCGGCTGCTGCGGAGCAGCCGGGCTGCTTTGGCGGCTTGTGGATAGGCTCTAAGCGCGTTCCTCCTCAAGCGACTTTCGCGCTGCTTCGATCTCGCGCAACTTGTCCGGCGTGATCTCGGGGTACTTCAGATCGAGCGAATTGACGGTCTGCACCAGAATCTTGGCCACCAAGGCCCGCGTGACCCATTTGTGGTCGGCCGGGATCACGTACCACGGCGCCGAATCGGTGCTGGTCGCCGACAGGGCGTCTTCATAGGCCGACATGTAGTCGTCCCAAAATGCCCGCTGGGTGACGTCTGCCGACGAGAACTTCCAGTGCTTCGCCGGATTGTTGATGCGCTCCAGGAACCGCTTGCACTGCTCCTCTTTGGAAACATTGAGGAAGAACTTCGCGATGGCCGTGCCGTTGCGCGTCAGGTGCCGCTCGAAGCAGTTGATGTCCTCGTAGCGGGCCTGCCAGAGGGTTTTGCCCGCCTTGACGTGGGGGATCCGCTCCGCGGCCAGCAGCTCGGGGCGCACCTTGACGATCAGCACCTCCTCGTAGTACGAGCGGTTGAAGATGCCGATGCGGCCCCGTTCCGGCAGGCATTTCGCACACCGCCAGAGGAAGTCGTGGTCCAGCTCCTCGACCGAGGGGTGCTTGAAGCTGAACACCTGGCAGCCCTGCGGGTTGACGCCGGACATCACGTGCTTGATCGTGCTGTCCTTGCCCGCCGCGTCCAGGGCCTGAAAGACCAGCAGCACCGACCACGAATCCGCGGCGTAGAGCAGCTCCTGGGCGGCGGCCAGCGCGGCCGTGTCTTGCGTGAGGTGCTGTTCGGCGATGGCCTTCCGCTCGGCCTTGGGGATGTCCTTGTCGCCGACCCAGGCGGGGTCGTAGTCCTTCAGGCGGATGCCCTTGCCGGCCGGCACGCGGCACATGTCGATGATCTCTTCCACGGAGCGCATGCGGATTCAGCTCCAGGCACGGGGTAGGCCGCGGTCGCTGCTCTGGCGGCCAGCGACTGTCCTCTATAGACGGAACACAGTCCGCTGTCCAACCCGCTGAGATTTCGCTCGGCTGATTGCCAACTGGCCGGAAAGCCGTGCTGCGCGTATCCTCTTAAGTGCTTCGCATGTTGGGCCCGTAGCTCAGTGGTGAGAGCAGGGGACTCATAATCCCTTGGTCGGGGGTTCGAATCCCTCCGGGCCTAATCACGTACGGCGAATGGCGAAGGGCTATCGGACCCCACGCACCACGAGGCAACGCATCATGCGCCAGGACGCCGATCAATCGCGGGCCAGCAATACCTACATCCTCGACGCTGAGGGCAAGCCGCTGCTCGAACCCGACTGGGACCGCTGGCTGGCGTGGATGCAGGCGAATGACCAGGCGTTGGCGGAGACGCACGTTGCTCCCGGCGTGCTGGTCGCCACGCGGTTCATGGGTATTGACCAACGGCGCACGAAGATCGGCGCGCCGGTGTTGTGGGAAACGATGGTCTTCGGCGGTCCGCACGACCTGCACCAAGCTCGCTACACGAGCCAGGCTGCCGCACTCAACGGCCACGAACGAATCGTGGCGTTCGCCAAGGACCAAGGCAACTAAGACTCTACTTTGACTTGGCGGGCTTCGGCTCGACCTGACATTCGCCTTGTCTTTCTTCGCCCGGCACTGTTCGCAGAACCAAGGTCTCTCTTATTCCCTCCTGTTTTGTGCCCAACGATTGGGGTCCACCTCAGCGGCTTCAGAGCCCAGGTCATCGACGAAATGCACATCGGCACGTTTACCTCCGAGGGGACGTGGAAGGCCGCGGAGCGGGAGCTGCCCGAGCTGGCAGAGCTGGGCGTCTCCCCGCACCTCGGGAGTGACGCCCGATGACCCTTCAGACCGACGATTGGAGCGTCCGTCTGCCGTGGACGATGGACCCGGCCACGAAGTCCGCGCTGCTGGTGAAGCACGAATGGCTGGTCACCAACGGGCTGGGGGGGTATGCCTCGGGCACCATCGCCGGCGTGGCTTCGCGCCGCTATCACAGTCTGCTCGTGGCCGCGCTGCCCGCCCCGCTAGGCCGGCAGGTGATGCTGAATCATCTTTCGGAACTGATTCGATTGCCGGGCGGAGAGACGTTTCTGTTCGGCGGCGAGGAGCGGCCGGGCAGGCTCGACCTGCACGGCGTGGACTATTTCCAGGAGTTCCGCCTCGAGCGCGGGCTGCCCGTGTGGCGCTACGAGGTGCTCGGCGTCACGTTCGAGAAGCGGATCTTGCTCCCCTATCGGCAGAACACGGTGCACGTCAGCTACCGCCTGATCGACGGACCAGGGCGCGTGCGGCTGAAACTGCGGCCGTCGGTCCACTTTCGACATTACGACGCGCCGGTGGGTGCGCCGCACCCAGAGCCGTACACGCTCACCTCGGTGGAGGGGCGGTATGAGCTTTCCTCGCATTCGTCGCTGCCGCCGCTGCGGATGTACCTGCACGGCCAGCGGGCCGCGTTCACCAACGATTGTTCCCGCGCCCCCGACATCCTGTATCGCGTGGAAGAGAGCCGCGGCTACGAGGCGGAGGGCACGTTATGGAGCCCCGGGTATTTCCGCGTGGACTTGACGCCGGATCGCGACGCCACGCTGGTGGCCTCGACCGAGGGGTGGGACACCATCCTGGCCCTGCCCCCCGACGAGGCGCTGGCCGCCGAACGGGAGCGCCGCGCGCATCTGTTATCGATAGCTGACTCAGCGGTTCACGAGGGGCTCGGCCGCGACCTGGTCTTGGCCGCCGACCAGTTCCTGGTCACGCCCGCCGGCCGACTCGAAGACGCGGCACGGGCTCGCGCCGCCGGCGAAGAAGCCCGCACCGTGATCGCCGGCTATCACTGGTTCACCGACTGGGGCCGCGACACCATGATCAGCCTGGAAGGACTCACGCTGACCACCGGCCGCCATCTCGAAGCGGGCTACATCCTCCGCACGTTTGCCTATCACATTCGCGACGGGCTGATCCCCAACCTGTTCCCCGACGGCGAGAAGGAGGGCCTGTTCCACACCGCCGACGCCACCTTGTGGTACTTCCACGCGCTCGATCGATACCTGGCGGCGACCGGCGACACGGCGATGCTCGACGTGCTGCTTCCCAAACTGCTGGAGATCGCCGAGCATCATTTGCGCGGCACTCGCTTCGGCATCGGCGTCGATCCGGCCGATGGCCTGCTGCGCCAGGGAGAGCAAGGCTACCAGCTCACCTGGATGGATGCCAAGGTGGGCGATTGGGTCGTGACCCCCCGCCGCGGAAAGGCCGTGGAGATCAACGCCCTGTGGTACAACGCCTTGCGGTTGCTGGAAGACTGGGTACGGGGCGCGCAGGGTGAAGGCGCAGCGGCGATTTGGGCCAAACACGCCCAGCGGGCACGCGAGTCGTTCAATCGACGCTTCTGGTACGACGCCGGCGGATACCTCTACGACGTGGTGGATGGCGAGCAAGGGGACGACACGGCTTGCCGCCCGAACCAGCTCTTGGCGATTTCCCTACCGCACCCCATCTTGGAACCGCAGCGATGGCAAAGCGTGGTGCAGGTGGCGCAAGCACGCTTGCTCACTCCGCTGGGGCTGCGCACCTTGGCGCCGGAGCATCCCGACTACAAGCCCAAGTATTACGGCGACCTGCGGGCTCGCGACGCCGCGTATCACCAGGGCACGGTTTGGGCCTGGCTGATCGGCCCGTTCATCGACGCCTGGCTCAAGGTCTATCCGGAAGAGCGGGCGGAGGCTCGGCAGTTCCTGAAGGGCTTCGAGAATCACCTCGGCCAGACCTGCATCGGCTCGATCAGCGAGATCTTCGACGCCGAGGAGCCCTACGCTCCGCGCGGCTGCGTGGCCCAAGCCTGGAGCGTGGCCGAAGTGTTGCGCTGTTGGGCCAAAACGGCGACTTGAGACGGCGGATTGAGTCTGCCGCGGCACGGCAAGTCGCGCTCCGCACAGGGGATCCCGCCGAGAGTTCCCGCCAGCACTGCGCCGGCACTTTCCCATGGTTGCAAGACGGCTTGCTCAACGTGTTGCAAGAAGACGGCACGTTGGCGAACCCACCCCGCGGCTGCGCTTGCTCGGGTGAGGGGTGCTCGGAAGATGGTTCGCGTCGTAACGCCGCGCCAACTAGACTGACCTTTGGTCGTCGCGGTCTGCAAGGCCTTGGATGCGGTTGTGAGATAGATGCCCAGACGGCTCGTCGTCCTCAATGTCGTCGGCCTGACGCATGACATGCTGGGGCCAAATGCGCCGTGCATCAGCGCGGTGGCCGGGCGCGGGTTTGCACGGCCGATGGGAACGGTATTGCCGGCGGTCACATGTTCGGCGCAGGCGACGCTGCTGACGGGGCTATTGCCGCGGGAGCAC
Source organism: Planctomycetia bacterium (assembly GCA_041497795.1). Lineage (GTDB taxonomy): Bacteria > Planctomycetota > Planctomycetia > Pirellulales > S012-138 > JBGQHD01. Next base: position 734 of record JBGQHD010000389.1, on the reverse strand, counting down.
GGGATTGTCGGCAACGGCTGGTACTTTCGCGACCTGGCCGAGGTGCTGTTCTGGCGGCAGTCGAATCATTTGGTGCAGGGGGAGCGGCTGTACGAGGCGGGCCGGGGGCGCGATCCCTCCTACACCACGGCCAAGCTCTTCTGGTGGCACAACATGTACGCGCCGGTGGAGTGGTCGCTGACACCGCGGCCCAGCTATCCGTCCGACGGCCGCAAGGTGTTCGACTCGTACAGTCAGCCGCCGGAGTTGAAGGACGAGCTGCAAGCACGCCTCGGGGTGTTTCCGCTCTTGCGGTTTTGGGGGCCGGGGGCCGATATCACCTGCACGCGGTGGATCGCCGATGCGGCGATTCAGGTGCTGGCTGACCACAGCCCGACGCTCACGCTCGTGTACCTGCCGCACCTGGACTACAACCTGCAGCGGCTCGGGCCGGACGATCCGCGGATCGCCGAGGACGTCCGCCTGGTGGACCACGAGGCGGGGCGGATCATCGACGCGGCCCAGGCGCGCGGCGCCGAGGTCGTCGTGCTCTCCGAATACGCGATCACTGCGGTCAGCGGACCGGTGCACATCAACCGCGTGCTGCGCGAGCATGGCTACTTGCAAGTGCGGCGCGAGGCTCTGGGCTGGGAGACGCTCGACGCGGGGGCCTCGCGGGCGTTCGCCGTGGCCGATCATCAGGTGGCCCACGTTTACGTGCAGCGGGCGGAGGACGTGCAGGGCGTTTCCGAGCT
>JBGQHD010000388.1:0-5552 GCA_041497795.1 Planctomycetia bacterium | reverse complement strand
GCCGTTGCCTTGTCGATGAATTGTCCGCGAATCTCATTGCAGTTGGTATAGCGGACACCGATCTCGTAGCGCGCGAAAGAGGGAACGGGCTTGGACTCGTACAACTCGACGAACGCGATGGCATCGGCCACGCCGGCGTTGCTATGCGGCAGATCAAGCCAATGCCCAACGTAGACCGATTTGATCGATCGCGATGGGGGCAAGGAAGCCGCGAGAACGCTATCGCTCGGAGTACTCACATCTGGCTCCTCGACTCGCTTGCAACATCGAAGATGTCTACGCGAACAAACATGGAATCTCGCAGTATCGCGAATCGACCATTAACTCGGGCCACTCCCTGACAAGCGGCGCGGCGGAAATGCGCCCCAATTCTCGCGGCTCGATCTTGTGAAGCCCGCCACCGTAGACACGACCCTCGCCACGGAGTTCGTGGCCCGTTACGCGGCCAAGGAGTTCATGCACGCATACCACGCGGTCCGGGTGCCTACGAAGCATGGCAGCGAGGCTCTTCAGCGGGTAAAGCAGGAGGTAGAGATTCGTTCCGATGGCCTTGGAGCGATTGAGGATGAAACGGAATGGCTGCTTCTCGTTCGCGCCGCGACCCATATACGTGCAGAGGAATGGAGCCGGGTCGCGCCGCTCTTGCTTGTACCAAGGGTCGCGCTTCCCGACGAGATAGCCATCCCGGATTCCAAGCGCCGTGGCGGTTTGCAAGTACTCCCACAACGCTGGGTGACGCCGTTCGACAACGCATTCGGGAAGATCGCAGTCAATGACGCATAATTTGGGGCCATTCAGCGGGTACCCGTCGTCGTCCGCCTCGATGACCGTTTGACGCAGGTGGCGTGGGCTTGGCAGGATGGGTCGAAGGTAGCGATTCGGGAGGCCGCGGCGCGCGGCATCCGCACGGTCGAGGACGAAGAACTTGTTGCGGCCGGTGGCGATCCCGCGCTGAATGCGGAAGAAGTCCCCCAGCGTTGGTCCGTCGCCTTCGTCCGAGATCCGGCGATCGTTTTTAGCGTGACCAGGATGGATGGTCCATTTGCGCGACTCGCGCAGAGTTTGAAGGGGAATGCGGTCGCTGGCATGAGGCTCGGCGACTGTGCCCCCGAACGTAAACTCAACGGCGTGGCCGCTTGGTGCGGGCGTCTTGCGGAACACGAGAACGACCGACGAAACAAGCGCATCACCGAACTGGACGTCGTCGGGGTCGAAGCGGTGGGCGCGAATGAAGGTGATCCGATCCGTGAGAAAGCGCTTCAGCGAGATCCCGTAGTTGACGTCCATAAACTCCGAAGGGATCAGCCACGCGGCGTAGCCGCCGTCTTCCATCCATGCCGTCGCGAGCAAAAGGAAATACACGTAAAGCCCCGCCAGGCCGTTCACCTCGACGCCGACCATCCGTCGCGTCAGCGTTTGCAGGCGTTCCTTATCCTCGCGCTGCAGGTGATGATGTCGCACGTAGGGCGGATTGGCAAAGATGAGGTTGGGAGCTGAAGGGCTTGAATCGCTGACGACAACGCGGGTGAAGTCGCCGCGCACAACCTCAAGCCCGGCGTCGGACCACAGCTTGCGCGCAGCCGCGCAGAAGTCGGGATCGAGTTCGATCCCGACTGCTCTCTTGAGTCGCTTGGGGCCGAACACCGCGAGCGCGGCGGAAAAGAAACTTCCCGTCCCGATGGCCGGGTCGGCGAAGCGGATGTCTTTGCCGTGGTCGATAAGCGAATTCACATACCGCACGATGTCGAGGGCGAGGGCGTTGGGTGTCGCGAACTGGCCCAGGCGATTGCGCTCAGCCGCTGACTTGGTCGCATCCAGCGCCGCTTGAGCCCTTTGGCGGCGAACTTCGATCGGGTTGTCGTGTTGCGCATTCATGCCAGCTACAACCCTAGTTTCAAGAGATCATCGATGCGATGCTCCCACACCCAATCGAACCCTTCGGCCGCCTCGTAGCCGAGGTAGTCGCTGCCGAAGTACCCGCAAAGGAACAGAACGAACGGAATGGACTTGCCATAAGCCGCTTGAAGTTGGTGGATCTTTGTGGCCTCTTCCTTGCGTCGTTTGTTGGTGTTCGTGAAATCGCCGGCTGACTTCGCTTCGATCAGGATCGGCAGTCGCCCCTTGCGTAACTTCGTTGGTTGGATCGCCACGTCAACCGGGATGTTCACCTTGAGCGACTTGCCCACGGGCACGTTCATGCGGAATGTGTAGGTTCCGGGTTCCATCTCCGTCAGCGGCTTGCCCACGGGCGGTGGTTTCTTGCGGTAGCCGCGCCCATCCAGCCAGTCGCCGATCATCTTGAGTTGGCGCTGCTCCTGGGCGTTGCGGACAATCGGATTGGCCACCGCGCTGCACAGGCGGTCAGCGACCACGGTTGCAGCGCGGTCGCGCTCGTGGTCGGTCGGCTCCTTGCCCGCGTCCAGCCACGGGAAGATGTCGCGATCGAGCAGTTTGGTAAGCACGTTGCAGACCTTGGCTAAGTTCTCGTCGAGGAGTTCTGCCTTCATGCGAGACGCTAACTTGCCTTCCTCCATGCTGCCAATGAGCGACTTGCTGGCGCTCGCCAACCCAACCAGCCTGTCCACCGCGAGCGGCGGAGCAGTGCACATGCGAAGTGTCGAGAGCGCGCCAGGATTGGCCCTGAGCGTCGCGGCGTTCAGGCTGCGCAGGTCGCGCGTGGCCAGAAGTGCAGCCTTGACCCGATCTGTCGTCTTGACGCGAGTCGATCGGAACGCCTCCGGCGCAAATTGCATGAACCATTGGTTAAATTGGTCCACTGAAGCCGCAATATCAGGCTTCCAAAGGTGCGGCTTGTTCGCATTTACTCTTCCGGCGCGCACCGCACGTTGTCTCCTTCGATAATCAGGTTGCCGTCCAGACTGAGCATTTCTTTCTTCGGCAGCACGGGCATGACGCTGGCCCTGGCCCTGCCAACGAAGTCCCCGTTTAGCGACGACTGTACAAACGATCTAGTCATTCAATTGACTCCACCAGCCCCCACATATAGTGTATGGGGTATGGAAGACTATCCCCGGACGGTCCTGGAGCTGGAAGACCGGTTTTCGACGGAGGAAGCCTGTCGGGACTACCTGGTTCGGCTGCGGTGGCCTGACGGGTTCGTTTGTCCGCGCTGCCATCATCAAGGCGGCTGGCCGGCCACGCGATGCCGGTTCGTTTGCAACGCTTGCCGTTATCAAGCATCGGTGACGGCGGGGACGGTTTTTCAGGATACGCGCAAGCCGTTGAGAATGTGGTTTCGGGCCGTGTGGCACGTCACGAGTCAAAAGAACGGGGCCAGTGCGGTCAGTGTGCAACGTGCGCTGGGCCTGGGTAGCTATTTGACGGCTTGGACATGGCTGCACAAATTGCGTCGCGCAATGGTGCGTCCTGGCCGGGACCGTTTGGAGGGACGCGTCGAGGTCGATGAAACGTTTGTCGGAGGTGAGGAAGAAAACGTTGACGGACGGCAAACCGTACGAAAATCTCTCGTGATGGTTGCCGCAGAGGAGGATGGACGAGGCATCGGGAGAATTCGCTTGGGAAGCGTGGCTGCCGCGACAAAAGCGAACCTGCACCAGTTCATCCAGCATTCCATCGAGCCTGGCAGTGTAGTGCATACGGATGGCCTGAACGCTTATCGGGGATTGGAAGGCATCGGGTACCAGCATGACGTTACGGTCCTCCAGAACGAAAACGATCGCGCCGCGGCGGGACGCCTACTCCCGCGGGTCCATCGCGTTGCGGGTCTCCTGAAACGATGGATTCTGGGTACGCATCAAGGAAGGATCAGCCCGGAGCATTTGGATTACTACCTCGATGAATTCACGTTTCGATTCAATCGTCGAAACTCACGATCCCGTGGAAAACTCTTCTATCGACTGCTACAGCAGGCCGTCCAGGTTGCCCCAGCCCCCTACAGCTCTATCGTTGGAGGAGTGCCTGACCACAACAGCTAGTGGCTAGTGGAGTCAATTGAATAACTAGAACAAACGATTACAACCGGCCACGATACCCGCCGGCGTGTCCATTCGCAACCGGCGGGCAATGGATTTGACCGTCGCGCACGCAAAGTACAAGTACCTACCAGAAGAGAAGCGTCCCTCGCGCGCCCTGATCCAACTCCGCATCACGCCGCTTCGTTGCCGATGGCGCAGCTCATCACCTGCTCCTCGGTCCACTCGCTGGCCGGGCGAATCTCTCGCAGGGCGCCGCGGGACATGACGCCGATGCGGTCGCAGATGGCCAAGAGCTCGGGGAGGTACGAGCTGACGAAGATGATCGCCTTGCCGGCGGCGGCGGACTGGCCGATGAGACGATAGATTTCGGCTTTCGTGCCCACGTCGATGCCGCGCGTCGGCTCATCCAGCAGCAGGATGTCGGCCTCCTGGTGCAGCACGCGGGCGATGGCCACTTTTTGCTGATTGCCGCCGGAGAGCGACTGCACCTCTTGCTCGGGCGAGATGGCGCGGATTTGCAGCCGCTGCATCCAGTCGCGCACGGCCTGTCGGCGGCGGCCGAGGTCGAGCCAGCCGAAGAAGCTGTACGGCCCGAGGCGGCTGTAGGTCGCATTGTCTTCGATCGAGAGATTCTGGGCGAGGCCCTCGCCCTTGCGGTCCTCGGAGACGAAGCCCACGCCGGCGGCGATCATCTCTCTGGGGCTGGCATGGCGCGACAGACCGGCGATGCGCACTTCGCCGCTCCGCACGGCGTCGAGGCCGAACAGCGTGCGCAGCATCTCCGTGCGGCCGGCGCCAACCAGTCCGGCGATGCCCAGGATTTCGCCGCGGCGCAGGTCAAGGGAAACATCGCGGGGGATACGCTCGCCGCACAGTCCGGCCAGCGAGAGGATCACGTCGCCCGGCGTGTGCGGCACGCGGGGGAACAGCTCGTCCACGCTGCGGCCGACCATTAGCGAGACGATCTGGGCCTCGGTAATGTCCTTCAGCTCGGCCGTGCCGACGCTTTGGCCGTCGCGGAGCACGGTGCAGCGGTCGCAAACGGCCCGCACCTCCTCGAGGAAGTGGCTGATGTAGACGATGCCCAGGCCGGAGGCCCGCAGCTTGCGGATCACCTGGAACAGATGGTCCACGTCGTGGGCGGTGAGCGAGCTGGTCGGCTCGTCGAAGACGATCACCTTGGCGTCGAGCACCAACGCCCGGGCGATCTCGACCAGTTGCTGGGCGCCGACGGATAACCGGTCCACCGGCGTGTCGGGGCGCAGCTCGCCGTGTCCGAGCAGAGCCAACGCCTGCCGCACGCGCTCCCGCTGCCGGTCGCGGCGGAGCCAGCCCAGGCGACTCTCCTCTTGCCCCAGCATGATGTTGTCTTCGACGCTCAGGTCGGGGGCCAGCGTGAGTTCCTGGTAGATCATGGCCACGCCGGCCAGCCGGGCGGCGTGCGGGCCGCGCGGCGCATACGGTTGCCCGGCCAGCTCCATCGTCCCCGAGTCGGGGGCGTGGGCGCCGCTGAGCACCTTCATCAGCGTGCTCTTGCCGGCGCCGTTTTCGCCGATCAGGGCCATCACCTCGCCGCCGCGGACCTCCAGCGAGACG
>JBGQHD010000387.1:0-5554 GCA_041497795.1 Planctomycetia bacterium | reverse complement strand
TCGCCCGCGGGGCAGGCCCGGCTGCACGGCGGCAGATGATCGATCCATGCGGGATGCTGCCAGCGGCGCGGGCCCGCGCCCTTCTGAATCGTTGCTCGCAGGACCGGGGTCAGGTCTTCGAGCACCTCGCCGAACGGCCGAAAGGGAACGTGGGCCGAGCCGGCGTAGTGCGGCTTCTCGTACTCGAACTCGTCGGTGGTGGGCCGGTCCAGGCTCACGTACGGCGGCAGGGCCGAGCCGCTGCCGGACAGCCGGCTGACCACCGACCCGAACGCCGGCCGCTTGCCGGCCGAGCGCGGCAGCCCGGTGTAGACCTCGCTGAGGAAGTGGTCGTTCTCCACGGAGCGAATGCCGCGGACCAGGGCGAGTTGGTCCATCATCTGGGCTTGCAGCGCCATCAGCTCGCAGATTTGCAGCCCCGGCACCTTCGTGGCGATCGGCGAGAACGGGCCGCGGTATTCCGCCGGAGCGCCGGGCTTGAGGTCCCACATGTCGATGTGGCTGGGACCGCCGCCGAGCACGATATAGATCAGCGACTTGGGCCGGCGCGATTCCGCCGCGCCGGCGTTCAGCCGGCACAGATCGGCCAGCGTCAGTCCGCCCAGGCCGAGCGCCCCGACGCGCAGGAAGTCGCGGCGGCGCATGCCGCGGCCGACCGTTTGATCGTGGCCCCAAAGGGTGAGCACGCCAAGTCTCCGAAAATCCAGGTGGAAGAAGCCCGGCTTCTCAAAGAAAGCCGGGCTTCTCACAACAGGCGGATTCTACGCCACGCACCGCGCATTCCGCAACCAAAGCCTGGCGGCGATGTTGCCGCTATCCCGAGGCCGAGATCGCCTGCAGATCGGCCCGCTTGGTTTCATACGTCTCGGCGTAGGCCAGCGCCTGCGGGTCGGGCGTCACGCCCCAGAGCTGGCACGCCTGCTGGTAGATTTCCGGCCACCAGTTGCGGTGCTGGGTGAGGCCGGTCTCCAGGTATTCGCGCCAGCGGCTGAGCACCTTCGACCAGCAGCGGTCGCCGTACTCCATGGCCGGGCCGAGGTCGCCAAAATCCTTGACGTACCACTCGCGGCCAAGCTGGGCGTGCAGCACTTCGTCGGCCCAGTCGAAGTCCTGGATCACCGCCGCCAGCGGGTCGCCCGATTGCTGGCCGACTTCCCACTCGTAGCGCTTGCCGGTCCGCGGCATGAGCCCTTGCTCGATGAAGAACAGCACCGCGTGCCGTTCCTGCGGGGTGAGCTGCGTGTTGAGGTTCAGCGACCAGGTGAAATTGATGGGGATGGCGGTCCAATCGATGCCCAGGTGCACGAAGCCCAACTCGCCCAGCATGGCGTGCCGGGCCTCGTCCCAAAGCTGCCGCGACATGTCGCGGTAATACCGCCAGGGCTTGCCGGGCGTCTGGTGGATGATGCTGGCCATCATCTCCGGCACGTCGATCTCGCGGAGCCGCTTGTAGAAGATCATCAACATCTTGTCGCGCGGCGAGAAGCGCTCGTCGTAGAGGAAGGCCTCCGGGTTGACCCCGGCGTTGTACGAATCGCGGAAGCGGGCGTCGCGCTTCGGCACGGGGTCGTACTGGTAGGGCTGCCGCGAGAAATGGGGCGCCAAGTCGCAGGGCACTCCAACGTGGGGCACGTTTTTAACGTGCCCGGCAGCCGAGGTGCCCACTCCGTCGGTTTGACCGGCACGTTGGAAACGTGCCCCACGGCCGGAGATGCCGCCAGCCGAGGCCAGCGCGTCGCGGAGCAGTTGCAGCCAGGGCGCCAAACGCTGCCGCGCCGCCTCATCGACGAGGGCCGCAATCACCTGCCGTCCAAAGGCGATCATGTCGTTGAGCTCGAGCAGACAGAACCGCGCCACGCGGACGGACGGCGCATCGGCCAGCGGATTGGTGGTGCGGAGGTAGGCCTCGATCGACTCGACCAGCGCCGGCACGAGGACTTCGTACACACCCAGCGTCAGCTCGACGGCCGAGGGGCTGCACAGCACCTCGTCACAAGCGAGCTGCAAGCCCTCGTGCGGCACCGCGTCCAACCCCAGCGGCGGCTCGCGCAGCTCCAACACCCGCTGCCGCAGGGCCGTCACGTGCTCGGCACACAAATACGAGTGCAGGCCCAGCGCGGTCTTCAACTCATACAGCGGCTCGGCCGTGATCCGCGCCGTGAAGATCTGATACAGCCGGGAGAGGATGTAATGATGCCGCTTCGTCCAGGCCACGCAGTCCTCGACCGCCAGCTCAGAGCGCTGGGCTTCGTCCCAAGTGCATAAGCCGGCCAGCGGTGGCAGGCGAGGAACGGGGGGAGCGGCATTGGACGAACCCATAGGGCACCTCGCTAAGGGCGCTTTGGCAGCCGTCTGATCGAAGGCACTTCTGATCTTACACCGCGCAGCCGCTCGGCTGAACCGGCTGCCTGAAAGAAGCCCGGCTTCTTGGAGAAGCCGGGCTTCTGGGCGATTGGCCGTCTGGCGTCCAGCTATCGCCACCGGGCGATGAACACGCTATGATCATCTTCGCACATCTTATGGCCGTTTGCCGTTGCGAGGGGAACGCCGGCCACGAGCACCCGCCACTCGCGGGGAGGGTTCCCCATGAGTTCCGTCCGCAATGTCCGGGCGTTCACGCTGCGCGAGCTGATCGTTCCAGCCCGTGAACTCACGGCCAGGATGGCCGTGCCACGGGGCGCCGGCATATAATGCAGTGCCGGCCTAAGCCGGCCGTGCAGGCGCGGGGATTTCCCTCGCTCTCCTTCTGAAGCGCCTTCGACTCCCTTCGACTCCGCCGATCGAGCTGCCCGATGAAGCGCTGGTATCGCAGGGTGCTCGCGAACTTCTACTATGTCCGCCAACCGCTGCGCGAGTTCTTGCCGTCGTTGGCACTGCTCATCCTGCTGCTGGTGATTGGCGGCTGGGCGTTTCAGTCGCTGCACCCGGTGGCTCCGGGCGAGAAGCCGCTGTCGTTCGTGCGGGCCTTGCACGTCACGTATTCCCTGGTCTTTTCGGAGCACGAGCTGCCGTTTCCGGAGCATTGGCTCCTGCGAGTGTTTTACTTCATCCTGCCGCCGCTGGGCCTGGTCGTCATCTTGGACGGCATGGCCCGCTTTGGCTTCCACCTGTTGCGGCGCGACGAAAACCAAGGGGAGTGGATGCGTGCCATGGCCAAGACGTACAACAATCACGTGATTCTCATCGGCCTGGGCAAGGTCGGCCTGCGCGTGCTGGAGCAGCTCATCCGCCTGGGCGAAGACGTGGTGGTGCTGGAACGCAACCCGCAGTGCTCGAACCTGGCGTTCGCCCACAAGAACGGCGTGCCCGCGGTGATCGGCAACTCCCGCCAGGCCGGCATTCTCGAAGAGCTGAACGCCGCCCACGCCAAATCGCTGATCGCGGCCACGGATGACGACCTGGCGAACCTGGAGGTGGCCCTCGACGCGCGAATCGTCAACCCGCAAATCCGCGTGGTGATGCGGATGTTCGACCAGGAGCTGGCCGGAAAAATCCGCGACTCGTTCGACATTCACGCGGCTTACAGCACGTCGGCCATCTCCGCGCCCCTGTTTGCCACCAGCTCCTCCGACCGGTCGATCCTCAATTCGTTTTACGTGGGCGACCAACTGATCGTGGTGGCGCGACTGACGATTACGGCCGAGTCGCAGTTGGTGGGCAAGAAGATCCGCGACGTGAAGACGGACCACAAGATCTTCTTCCTCTCTCACAAGCGCGGTCCGGAAGAGACGCACTTCCCCCACAGCGACTGCGAATTCCAGGTGGGCGACGAGGTGGTGGTCCAAACCGAGCCCGCGACGCTCAAGCTGCTGCACTGCTGGAACGGCGACAAGCCGCCCTATTAAAGTGGTCATCGCGGGGAACGTGGCTGGGTCACTCCGTGACCCGTTTCCGGTCACGGAGTGACCGGACCACAATCTCGCGGAGCGAGATGGCTACTTTGCTGGCTGCTGTCGGCCGCAGTCCTTCGGCGACCGACAAAGTTGCCGTGTTTTTTCTTCCTTCGGCCGGCCTTGGCCGATAATCACTGGGAAACGCCGTCCTGGCCCACGCGCGCCGCTGGCTGACTGCTGCGAGCACCGTCAAGGCCGACCGGCCTTTCCCAACCGTTACGCAGCGGCCTGCGTGCGTTGAATTCACAATCCAAGTCAAAGTCTTCGCTGTCAGCGGAACGATCAAGCATGTAACGGACCTAGCATCGCTGCGCTGGCAGGCATCCACTGCGAGCGGTCCAGCGCGCCGGCAACCGCGGGTCGCCCGTCACGCGCCGGTCGCCGACGATGTCCGCCGGCGCGGGCCGCCAACGCTTGTCGTGGCGCGGTCCGCGATGCAGGGAAGCGGCCAAACGGAACGTCTCGGGCACAGAACAAGGAAGTCCGATGAGCACACAGCGCCACGGTCGGCTATCGATCCTGCCCTGGGCCTTGGCGGCGGTTTCGCTGCTGGCGCCCAGGCTCGCCTCGGCCCAATCGACGAGCACCGGCTCGATCATCCAGAACATCAGCGCCCCCTCGGAGCGCGTGGATCTCTACGTGCACACGAGCAAGCTGCTGCGCTTGCAGAAGCCGATCCCCAAGGCCGTGGTGCAAAACCCGGACATCGTGGACCTTGTGCCGCGGGGGGCGAAAGAGCTGCAGATCATCGCCAAGAAAGAGGGCTTCACCACGATCACCCTCTGGGACACCGACGACAAGACGTACGCCATCGACGTGCTGGTCGGCAAGGACGGCCGCGAGCTGTTGACGCACCTCAAGCGGGAGTTTCCCAAGGCCACGCTGACGGTTCACCCTTTGACGAACAAAGTGGTCGTGAACGGCACCGTGGATAATCCCACGGACATTGGCCATATCGTCGATATCGCCAAGGACTTCTACCCCGAGGTGATCAATCAGGTCACCGTGGGCGGCGTGCAGCAAGTGCTGCTGCACGTCAAGATCATGGAAGTCTCGCGCACGAAGCTGCGGCGGCTGGGCGTGGACTGGGCTTACCTGAACACCAACATACCAGTGCAAAGTGTCAGCGGCTTGCTCGCGGCCACGGGCGTTACCAGCACCTTGGCCACGAGCGGCCACGAGACGTTCAAGTTCGGCCTCCTGGCCAACGGCAGCCCGTTCTTCGCCGTGATCGAGGCCCTCCGGCAGAACAACCTGGCCAAGGTCCTCGCCGAGCCGAACCTGGTGACGGTCAGCGGCCGACCGGCGTTCTTCAACTCCGGCGGCGAGTTCCCGATCCTGGTGCCGCAAAGCCTGGGCACCGTGTCCATCGAATACAAGAAGTTCGGCACCCAAGTAGACTTCTTGCCGGTCGTGCTGCGCGACAACTTCATTCGGCTGGAAGTGCGGCCGCGGGTCAGCGAAATCGATCCGGCCCGCTCGGTCACAGTCGGCGGGCTCACGGTGCCCGGCTTGCGGACGCGCGAGGTGGACACCGGCGTCGAGCTGCGGGCCGGTCAAACGCTGGCCATCGCCGGGTTGGTACAGACGCGCACCGAGGCGGAGACCCGCGGCATCCCCTGGCTGATGGACCTGCCCTACGTGGGCGTGCCCTTCCGTCG
>JBGQHD010000386.1:0-5564 GCA_041497795.1 Planctomycetia bacterium | reverse complement strand
CCCGCCGCTTGTCACGCTTGATCTTCTCTTCTCCGTACACCGCTTCTCCGACCTTGATGACGATGGCGTCGCACTTGATTTGAGCCACCTTTGCATTTGGCAACGTCAACGTCAGGAGCAAACTAACGTAGGACGACGTTTCCACGCTCTTGTTCGCGATCACTTTCAGTTCTGCGCTCGCTTGGTTTGTCTTAGAGTAGCCGACGATCCCCGGGTGTGTTTCAGACGCGGTGAAACCTGTCATGTCCAATCGAATACCTTTGGCGAGCAGCGATACGTTGGCTTGTTTCGCCTTCGATGATGCGCCCGCAAGCTCGACGAGGCGCTTTTGAATCTGGTCGGGAAGCACGAGCTCGAGGCGAGCCTCTTCGACACGATACTTGATGTCTGTTCCTGCCACCCCAATCTCCAACGTCGTGCCTTTAACCTCCTCGTAGAGGCAAGGTATGCCAGCAGGCTCTTTTGCGTTGTCGCCGGCAATAACTTCGGTGGGCCAAACGCCCAACACGCTTGCGAATGCGATGACGGCTGACAGGATGCAGTTGCCTTGGGAAGCCATCATAGAGCACCTCTTCATCGTGCAGGGGATAGTCGCTACGAGAGTCGTGTCGCAGCACCATTCTTTATCTTATCCTTTCCTCGTCACTTCGCGTGAAACACCGCCACGCTGGCCGTGAAGCCGTGCACGAAGTTCTTGCCGGCCACCGGGCCAATCTCGCCGGCGGCGAAGAAGCCGGCCACCGGCATGTCGCCCAGGATCTCTCGCAGCGCGCCGGCATCGTGGTCCGACCGCTCGAACATCCGCGTGCCGCGGCCGTTGCAGGTGAAGAGCAGTGCTCCGCGGCGTTCTCTTTCGTAGGACGGATTTTCAATCCGTCCGGCCACGGTCCTCTGACTCGCCTCGGGCTGGCGCTCCGTTGATTCCGCGCCCTCCGCTCGGACGGATTGACAATCCGTCCTACAGCGGGTGAGCAGCTCGCGCAGGTCTTCATCGGCCGTGCGGGCGTCGCGGACGTGGAATTGCACCGTTTGGCCGACGCGCACGTAGTCGCCGATGGCGATGGCCCCGCTGTCGCCGTCGGCGCCGATCACGTTGCGGACCAGGAAGTCGCCCCGGTCGAAGCGGTCCTGATACTCGTTCGTCACCACGCCCATGTGCAGGCCCGACTGCACGGCGCGCTGTTCGTCGGGCGAGAGGCTGACGAACAGCTCCTGCAGTTGCTCCAGCGCCGGCCGGCCGCCGAGCGCTTGGATGACGTGGCGATCGGACTTGGTGACGATCATCGGCCGGCCGATCGGGCGGCAGCCTTGTGAGACGACGCTGCGAACCTGGATCGCGCCATGCACCAGCACGGCGACCGCGCCCCCTTCGTGCACGCGATCGCCGAAGATCAGCCGGTTGCCGCCCGGCTGATGCGACGCGCTGGCCATGCCGCCCTGCACCGGCACGCCGGGATGATCTTCGTGCAGGCGGTTGAGCAGCAGATCGGCGGGAAAGCTGAACGGCTCGCCCAGCACGAGCATCGCCGCGCCTTTGGGCCACGTGCCGGGCAGCTCGTCGGGCCAGCCGACGATGGTCCCTCCCTCCGGCGTGCGCTCGTAGGTCAGGTGCATTGGCGTCAGGCTGACGCCCGGCAGGCGAGCAAGCCACAGGCTGACGGCCGGCTCGTTCTCGATCTCGCGGGCCCCGCCCACGATCGCTTCGGCCGTGCAGCCCAGCAGGATTCGGGCGCCGGTCTGACGCGTCACGGTTTCCGCCACGCTGGCGGCTTCCGCCCGATGGTGGGGGGAAATGAACACCATGCCCAGGTCCGGCTGGCCGGCCAGCCTGGCGCTGGCGGCGCGGCAAACCTCCTCGGTGGCGGCGCGTGCGTCGGCGGCCGTGGACAGGGCGGCGGCGAACGCCGGCGCGGCGGTGGTGGATTGGCTCATGCTCTGTCCTCGATGCGAAACCACAAACAGCCCAGCGCGGCGTAGCCGCAACCGAAGAGACCACGGATAACGCGGATGACACGGATTTACCCATGTCTACTCGTAGATATCCGTGCCATCCGCGTCATCCGTGGTCAAAATCTGCGCGCTATCTTCCTTCTTCGTGACGGTGCTGGCACCGGCATCATAGCGGCCGCCGGTCAACTGCGGAATGAGGCGCCATACCGCCGGTAGGTAGCCGAAGTCGCCAGACTTCGGGGGTGCCGAACAGGTCATTTTCGTCCTCGTCGTCGTCTCCTCGATAGCAAACCGCGTATTTCGCGAACGAGGACGACGACGAGGACGATCGCCCGAACTGATCGGTTCCGCGCGTCGGCGTGCCAGCAGTGATGGCATCCCGGCGCTGCCCTTGTCGCGCCGTGCGGCGGGGGGTACTCTACGCCGCCCCCGCACTTCCGACGGGCCGCCGTACGCACAAGGAGGAGCGCCATCGTGTTTGTCGCCGCGTCCACGGGTTGCTTTGCGGACTTGTCGCTCGATGACGCCTTGGACCGCCTGGCGGACCTGGAATATACGCGGGTCGAAGTGGCCATTCGTGAGCACGGCCCGCAGCTCAAGCCGTCGCAGGTGGCGGCGGACCTCGAAGAGGCGATTCAAACCTGCCGCCAGCTCCACCGCCTGACGCCGGTGGCCTACAGTCTCGACATCGTGGCCGAGGGCGACGCGTACTACGAGCAGTTCCACGCCTGCTGCCGTCTGGCCAAGGCCACCAAGGTGGTCTGTCTGTGCGTGCCGGCCAGCGAGATCGGCACGCCGTTCAACGGCGAGATCGAACGGCTCCGCGAGCTGGTCCGCCTGGCCTCGCTGGAAGGCGTGCTGGTCGGTGTGAAGACCGAGGCCGGCCGCATGACGCAGGACCCCGACACCACGCTGGTGCTGTGCAACAACGTCAAGGGGCTCGGCATCACGCTCGACCCCAGCCACTACGTGTGCGGCCCCTACGGCGGCGGCAATTACCAGCACCTGATGAAGTTCGTGCACCACGTGCAGCTTCGCGACACGAGCAAGGACAAGCTGCAAGTCCGCATCGGGCAGGGCGAGATCGAATATGGCCGGCTGCTGTCCCAGCTCGAAAAGGTGCGCTATGATCGGGCGCTGACCGTGGACATCGTGAACGAGCCGGAGCCGGACTTCGACCACGCCGGCGAGATGCGCAAGCTGCGGCTGCTGCTGGAGAGCCTGCTGCTGTAAGCGTCAACCAGGAGTCAGGAATCAGGGGTCAGGAATCAGGGGTCAGGGGTCAGGAAGCCGGGCGTGATCGCTGCCTCCTGTCTCCTGTCTCCTGTCTCCTGACCCTGACCCTGACTCCTGACCCCTGATTCCTGACTCCTGACCCCTGACTCCTGACTCCTGACTCCTGCCCCCTGACTCCTGGACACGCATGAATCGCCTCAAGTCCTCGACGGCGTCGGCGCAAGAGGATGTCGCTCGCGCGGACGGCTCGGCCAGCCATTCGGCGTCGGCCAAGCTGCTCACGCGGCGGGAGTCGCCGTTGGCGATGTTCGGGCCGCTGCACTACGAGGCGGGCTACGCGTATCCGCTCGTCGTCTGGCTGCACGGCTGGGGCGACGACGAGACGCAGCTCAAGCGGGTGATGCCGCTGGTGAGCATGCAGAACTTCGTGGCCGTCGCCCCGCGCGGCACCCGGCCGGTGCCGGCCGAGCAAGACGACCGGCAAGGCTACACCTGGCCCCGCGGCAAGGCCGGCGCCGTCGCCGCGCAGCAGCGGATCTGGTCGGCCGTGGCGGCGGCCAAGGCGCGGTTCCACGTCAACCCGAAGCGGATCTTCGTCGCCGGCTTCGACGACGGCGGCACGCTGGCCTTTCGCGCGGCGATGGACCGTCCCGACCGCTTCGCCGGCGTGCTCTCGCTCTGCGGCCCCTTTCCCCGGCAAGGCGCCCCGCTGGCCCATCTGGCCGACGCCCGCCGCGTGCCCGTCTTCCTGGCCTGCGGCCGCCACAGCCGCAAGTATTCAGCCGAGCAGGTCTGCCGCGATCTGCGGCTGTTCCACGCCGCCGGCTTCGACGTCTCGCTGCGGCAATACCCCTGCGGCCAGGAAATCGCCGTGGCCATGCTGGGCGACGTGAACCGCTGGATCATGGAACAGATCGGCGGAGTGAAGTAACCGAGGTGGCTTCATGCGACGGATCGCTCTTCTCGCCGTGGTCTTTCTGGCCGCGATGGTGCTGGGCGGCTGCTCGACGTGGTCTGGCAGCGATGAGGGCGATCGCGAGTGGCGCCAGTACGAAGAGTGGAAGGCCACCCACCCCGGCCAAAACGGCGGCATAATCTGAGAGCGACGCTGGTGCACCATATTCCGCTGGCGTGGTGGGCTATTCCAATCAGCCGATTGCTAAGGCCAGGAGAGCCGGTAGGCGCCAATCATTGGCTTAGCGAAGATTACACCAGCGACAGAACGAGCCTGAGTCCTGCGTCCACTTGGGCCAGCTCGCGGCGGGCCAAGGACTTCACCTTCCGTTGCAAGAACGATTTGTCGAGCGTGATGATCTGCGAGACGTTGGCCACCGAGGGTTTGGGCAAGCCCGACGCTTTGCGGGAAAGCAGCACGTTGCCGGGCGCCCGGGCGAGGTTGACGTTGGACGTGATCGCTAGGGCCACCACGGTGCCAATGCGGCTAGCGTTGAAGTGGTCGGATTGCACGACCAGGACCGGACGCGTAGCCAGGCTCCGACCCGCGGGGCGTAGGCAGCGACGCCCACCAAATCTCGCCGCGGCGGATGACCATCGGGGGCTACCAGGTTTTGTCGCCCAGGCTAAGCGCCTGCATCTGAGCCAGGGCCGGATCAACTTGGCTTTCCTGAGCCGTGTATACCTCGTCGAGTCGCCTGGTCACATCGTCAGCCTGATGGCCTGCCAGGAAGGATTCCACGGCCTTGGCGTACAACTGACTACGGCTGACCTCCAACCGCGCGGCCACTTTTTCGGCAGCCTCGAAGAGGGGGTCGGGGATCGAGATCGCGGTCTTCATGGCTCAAGTATAACTTCGGTTATACCGGCAGGCAACTTGAGCCAAGAAGGATCGCCTTAAGGATCGCGTTGTGCAGTCGCAGCGGGCAGCGCTATTTCAATTCGTGCAGCCCCGTCTCCCTCCGCCGGGCATTGACCCCGGCTAGCGCGCGGGGCTCGTCTTTCAAGAGCTTGATGAGCTGAGACGGCGTGCAGCTCAAGTGCTCCGCCGCGATCTTCAGGTCGTCTCGACACGCCGCGATGGCGTCGAGAGCTTCCGCCAAGATTGCCGGAAAGTCGTCGTGCTCTGCACTCAGCACGATCCGGCCGCCGCGGCAGCGAGACTGCCAAAGCGGGCTGGGGAAGGTCGCATCCGGTTGACGTATTTCGAGCGCCAAGTTCACGCGCAGGCGGAACAGCGCCATCCGCAAATTCTCGGCCTGGCTGCGGCGCTCGTTGGCCTCGGCCTGGATGCCCGTCTGCACGTGGGTAAGAACGACCGCCGTCTCAACCTTGTTACGATGCTGACCGCCCGGGCCGGAGCGCCGCGTGCGGCGCGTTTCGCATTGACGAAGCAGCTCGTCGGGCGGCAAAGCGGCGGGATG